>CANHQC010000019.1 GCA_947462695.1 Flavobacteriales bacterium
CGTCTGGATCACACGGATTAAGTGGATTTGTTCCGTTGGTTACCTCAGTTCCGTCAGGGAATCCATCACCATCCGTATCTGGGTTTGTTGGATTCGTTCCTGCTGTTGTTTCTTGTGTGTTAGTCAATCCGTCATTATCCTGATCACATGGACCAGCATTCGGGTTTGGTATACACGGATCGGTATTCGCTGGGTCAGCTTCATCATTCACACCGTCACCATCAGTATCTGTAACGGACGACTCTAATGCATCAATAATTCCATCTCCATCGGTGTCGATTGGGTTATTTGGATCAGGACCTATTTCAGGACAATCTAGCTCACCATCCCCATCCGTATCTGGATTATTAGGAAGCGTTCCCGCCGTAATTTCATCAACATTTAAACACCCGTCATTATCGAGATCTGGGTTGTCTGGTATGAAAAACGCGACGATGTTTTCTATACCGGCTATGTCTATTGCGTTCGAATCCGACGTCACTGGAAGCTGTAAAGGTCCGGTGGTGTATTCCCAGTGGTCGAAAATAAATCCGGGCAGGGGTTGTGCAAGCAGTAGTGTTGTTATACCACCGAAGTAGGACGTGGTCCAAGGATAAGTCGGTGCCCAAACAGAGTTCACTTTAATTTCACCTGACAGAGGCGGCGACACATTAAACGTAACATTATACGGACCTGTTAACTGATAACAGTCGATCAACCCTTGTTCTAATGCTAAGCACCTCGAATTCATAAAATTCCGCATTTGCTGAACGCGAGATTGCCAACCGGCAAATGTGCCGCCCCAGCGATTCACCTGCCCTTGCATTTCAGGGGTAATTTCATTCAGCATACTATCGAGCAACTGATTCATGTAGTTACACGAGAAATAGGTGTTCACGAGGTCGATGTAACGGGTTATATAATATTGTTCGACTAATGGGTTTTCTGCTATTAGTTTTTCGAGAATATCTGTATGCCCTTGACCTCCCGGATTGGGTAAGTTTTCAGCGTTACAAGGGTCCGCATTCGCTGAAGCATCAGGAATACCAGTATAATTAACGTAATGTCCAAAAGTAGCGTCCATGTCCCATAGGGCGTACCTCCACCTTCTGTGGTTGCCCGCGGTATCTAATCCTCGCCACCAAGCTGTATTCCAGTTTAACCAATCTTGATTTACGACATATGAATTAAACACAAAGTAATCACACAATGATTTCCAGCTCAACAAGGTATCTATGTGGTTAAAATTTGCTGGAACAGACATGTTGTTGTTCAAGATGTAGTTTCGAACATAGTTCCAGTCAGGTTGCGCATTAGGAGCACCATAATCTTGCCACGTTCCACCCCATGTTTTCAAGTAATATAAATTAAACTTATCCTGATCAAAGTAATAATCAGTATAATCATGATCATCTGCCTTTTCACGAATTTCATAAACCCCCCAATATTGACCGTTTACATAAAGAATACTCGGTCGCCACGTGCGCTCATCTAAACGCATTCCAGCTCTGATCGATAATGTATGAATAAATGCGTCTCGAATATGCGCTCCATTTTCAAAAGAATAATTATCACTTGCGGCTGGTTTTAGTATAACCCTTTGAAATTTATCTCTTGTTTTTTCAGGAAAAATTTGATGTCCAATAAAGGCTGAATACCCGAGTTGATCACGGGAAATGTAATCAAAACCCCTTTGACCATATGCCCAAGAGTCATTTCCGTGTTTATTGAACTCACCCTGACCTTCATCTATAAATAGGCCATTATCCTCAAATAATTCAAACGAACCAAAAACGGGTGTTTGATTTCCTCCAAGAAGCGTCCCAACTCCTTGACTGCTTACTGATACAACAGGAATTGTGTGGGTTACATTGATAAAATAGGTGTTGGTTTCAGTAAAGGAAGGTTGATTGGCGCTAAAAGCAACTGCCCTAAGCACTGTGGTTGCGGAGATTGTTATAGGGCCAGAATAGAGTGTAGAAGTTGTTGTGGGGGTGTTTCCGTTAGTTGTGTATCTTATTGTTGCCGTTGGATCAGAACAAGTAAGGGTAACAGTTTGTGTTCCTGTGTAGAAACCAGGAGCGAGACTCATAACCGGTGTAGGGGTGTAAAAATTAATTCCCCCAGTATTGTTTGCGTTTGGCGTTGGGGTGGTAAACAATCTCCAATCAGGAGCACCGTTTGCTGATCTACCAATCGAGTTGTTGGCTTTTGTCCGTTGAATTATTTTAAGTGAATCGACAACTACTCCAGTTGTATTGGCAAGGATGATCCAATCTCCTTCTGTTTGTTGTAAATTAAAATTTGGATGCAATTGATTTGCTGTTACAGTATTCCTCTTCGAACAATAAACCATAATAAATCCGTTGGCTGGAATAGTTCCGCTAGGAATTTGCCATTTGGTCAAATTGGTAGATTTGTCAGAGAGAAAATAACCAGTTAAATCCAATGGCGCAGCAGTGGTATTGTATAACTCAACCCAGTCTTCACGCTGATTAAATGCATCGGTGGGGCCGTTCACATTAGAGCAGGAATACTCGTTAATTACAATTTGTCCAAATAAATTATTGGACATTAAAACAAGCAGCAGTGCGAGTAAAAAATGTTTCATAGTATAACAGTTCTAAAACGGTCGTTGTTGCAACAAGCAAGTTTAATGTAAACTCAATATTAACAATTATTGAATTCAATTCGTATATTCGAGACGAAAAAACACCTGTTGAGGTTGTTTATCAAGTTGAAATATATGAATTTAAATGGAATAGCCGTGCAAACAATTCGCTTAAGCACGGATGTGCTGTGCCGAACTTACCGAGTTGAAAATAGCATTCCTATTCCATGTAACCTCTAAAAGACAAATTATTTACACATGAAAAAAGCATTTTATATTCTGGGATTATTCGGTATTTTGGTTTCATCTTGCCAAAAATTTGAAGGTGAAGGTGGTAAAAGTTCAATAACCGGAAAAATTTTTGTGACGGAACGCCTATACGTTCAAAGTAACTTGTCCGATTCCATTCAATATCCCGGTGCTACGGAAGATGTTTACATTGTGTATGGTGGCGATGGCGATGTGCCTGATGATCGTGTAGAATGTGGATACGATGGGACGTTTAGATTTGATTATTTACAACCTGGTACTTACACCATTTACTCGTACAGTGAGATATTTGATAAAGGAAGCAATATTAGCAACAATGATGATGACCATTATGTGCGCCAAGTAGTTAAGCAAACTGTTGAACTCAAGAAAAAAGAAACGCTTGATTTAGGTACGATCAACATCATTAAATAACTATGCGATTTCTTCTTATTTGTGGTTTTGCCTTAACTTCTTTCTTTGGTCTTTCACAGGGAAGGGGAATGGTATGGGGTGAATATGGTGTAAAGGGTAAAGTTATTGGTGACTTGGATTGGGGCGCAGAATTGACAACACGATTTGGAACGTATGGCGTCGAAACTTTTTTTCCGCAGCTAACCCTTCGTTACAAGGTTACTAAATGGTTCAGGCCTTCGGTGGATTTTCGTTCTATTTTTAACTTAGACGAATATGGTAACTATTTAAATTCTAGTCGTTTAAACGTAAATACTGACTTTAAACACGCAATAAAACGATTCAGACTTGGTGCCCGTGTTCGGTACCAATATTCGTTCAATTCACTTGGTAACAATGAAAACTACGATGTGGAATTTGATCAAGCCTTACGGTTCAAACCGTCTATTGGCTATGATTTTAAAGGAAGTTTCTTGACGCCGAGTGCCAGTATAGAATTCTTTTATAATCCAATGTATGGCCCTGAAGGTCGTCAATTTCGGAAATACCGTGTTTTCTTAGGTGTTGATTTTGAATTTGACATGCCTCACGAAATAACACTCGGTTATATTTACGATCAAGAAATCAACCGTAATGCGCCTGAAACAGTCCATATTTTATCTGTTGCCTACACGTATAACCTAAGCTATAAATCGAAGAAAAGTAAGAAAAAGAAAAATTCGAATGGAACTATTCGTAAACTGTAGGTGATCTTATTCTTTATTTTCAGAAAACTCCGTTACCTCCATCCCTACATCCAATACTTGATTTATTGTTGATTGCGTAATTCCTTGCTCAAGTGTGAATACGTAATTTCCTTTTGCTGGTAGTTTACGGTTGGTAAAGTGAATGCTGTGTTCAACGATAGATCCTGTTTTTTTACCAATCCATGCGCCATTTGCATCCGTAATCTTAATTTCAAATGGTTCACGAGAACGTTGTTTATCAGGGGTTAATGTGCTCAAGTACACCCATAAATTACTGTAGGCGTAGTCGGTTGTTGTGCGTAAGGTTAAGGTAAAATTGTATGTTTTCGTTGTATCGTCAATGGAAACGACAAATTGTGGTTTGACAGATTGGTCCCATTGATTGTTTTCGAACACATACACCTTTTCATACGTGGGTAACGTTGAACAGCTCGCAAAGAGTAAAAGAAGGAAAACGCTACCAATCCACCTTTTAGCCTTCATTTTCTTTCGGTTTTGAATTGCCACCTCGTCGCTTATTGAATCGGCGTTTTTTCTGACCAGAGGCTGCAGTATTTTGATCGGATTGCTGCGTTTTTACCTCGCTCGTAACAGCCGGTTGTTTAACTGAATCCTCTGTACGCGTTCTCTCTCCGGGACGATTGCCTGGTTTCTTTTTCTTCTTTTTGGTTTTGAACGCGTGTTCGAAACGATGAAGGCTATCTTGACCAACCACATTGGTGTAGTCGGGTTCTTTGATCACTTCTTGAACAAAATCAACTAAGTCTTTTGGTTTTATTCCTTCAGTATTCATCTTAACGATTTCTCTCACGCGTGCTGGATCCAGCGGAATGAGTCCTGAAATACCCGCTTCTCCTTCATACGCATACCACATTTGACGCTTAAACACGTCCGTTTTAACGTGGTACGCTGAGCCTTTTTCGGTGCGTAATTTCGTTTCAGTTTTTGGAAACGACTTGATGGCATCTAAATACATGTCAAGTTCGTAATTCAGGCAACACTTCAACTTTCCACATTGACCTGCAAGTTTCTGTGGATTTAGTGACAGCTGCTGATATCGTGCGGCTGAAGTCGAAACCGACCTGAAATCTGTTAACCAGGTTGAACAGCACAATTCACGACCACATGAGCCAATTCCTCCTAAGCGCGACGCCTCTTGACGCGATCCAATTTGACGCATTTCAATACGAATACGAAACTGATCGGCCATGTCTTTTATCAATTGTCGAAAGTCGACCCTACTGTCGGCCGTGTAGTAAAACGTAGCTTTTTTCAAATCGCCTTGGTATTCGACATCAGAAATTTTCATTTCTAAGCCAATATTGACGGCAAGGGTACGAGATTTATATAGCACTTCTTTTTCAAGCGCGCGTGCCTGAGCCCATTTGTCAATCTCTTCCTGATTGGCAATATGAAGTATTTTCTTTGTCTCCATAGGTTTTAACCCTGGAGCCTTTTTTTTCACTTGTATTCTGGCTAATTCACCAACAACTGATACTACACCAATATCGTAACCCGGGCTTGCTTCGACTGTAACAACGTCACCGACTTGCAAACTCAAGTTATTGGTGTTTCGGTAAAATCCTTTTCGACTGTTTTTGAAACGGATTTCCACTATATCATAAGGTGCGTGTCCTGACGGAAGCGCAATATTCGCTAACCAATCATACACCTCTAATTTGTTGCATCCTCCAGAACTACAGGTGCCATTGTTTTTACATCCCCGTGGAGTTCCTCCTCCACTACTGCATGACGAACAGCCCATAATTCTAAAATATATAGTGTAAAAATAACAAATTATGCGACAACGAACGAAGTAGGTTCAACGCAATAAACAGTGAATGTATTACGCAAAGTGAATGTATCGCATCACCTTGAAGCAAAGTTCCGTGAATAAAATTTTTGGGTAGGCATTTCTTTCTACGTGGTAATGGGCCGAATTAAACGCGGTATTAAAATCCATCAGGTTCTTTCCTGAAATGAATTTTGAAAAATTAGTTAAGAACGATGCCTCATCAGTAGAAACCTGTGTCAACTGATCGTTGGTGTAATTTCGCAGCATACTTTGGCGAAACATGTGTAGGGCATACGTGAGGTATCCTTTTTGGTATTCTTTTCCGAAAACACCTATTTCCTCGGCCCAATCTAGCATGGCAATAACATCCTTTTTATAACACACCCTCATCATATTTACAAACAATGCGTGGTATGTGTGCTCCTCATTCTCCTCAGCAACAAGTTGAATTGCTGTAAGTACATCTCCGGATGAACGAGAAAGTATACTGTCTAATTTTTCTGTTCCTAACGCGTGCTTTTGTTTTATAAAAAATTCGAGGTCCGCATGTTCTATTCTCGGCACATGTACCAGTTGTGTTCGAGATAAAATTGTCGGTAACAATTTATCTTGTTGTTCGGCAAGAAGAATAAACAGCGTTTTAGCAGGAGGTTCTTCTAAAATTTTTAGCAGTTTATTGGAACAATCCGTGTTCATTTCCTCAGCCATCCAAATGAGCATGACTTTATAGCCTCCTTCAAAAGACTTAAGGCTTAACTTACGGATGATTTCCTGGCTTTCGTGTGTGCTAATAATCGGTTTTCGTTCTTTTGGGTCGATGCGTTGCGTCCAGCCATACAAATCAAAATACGGCGTGGCTTTAATTTGTTCGCGCCAATCGGCCAGAAAAGGATCTGATGTTTTATTAATGGCTTGTATAACTGGAAACGAAAAGTGCAAATCCGGATGCTGTAATTCGGTTACTTTTCTGCATGACGGACAGGTGCCACAACTATCGTTATCGGACGGTTGATCACAAAACAAATACTGAACAAACGCGAGCGCAAGAGAAAGACTTCCATGACCTGGCTTACCTAAAAAGAGTTGTGCATGACTTATTTTCTGAGACCGAACCTCATGAATGAGTCGTTCTTTAAGAACAGCTTGACCAACAACATCTTTAAATTGCATGCCTAAAAATAGCGGTTATTTGGTTGGCAGCACCTTCCGTCGGTGTGCTAAAAAATAAATTGTATCTTTAAATCGCTAAATAAATCCTATTGCTATGAAAAAAGTTGTCTTTTTTATCATCTTTTCCTTTTCCCTTAGTTTAATGCTTCACGCAAGAAGCGAAAACAGTTTTTTAGGGTCGGCTAAAATCGATGCCATTTCCTTTACTGTAAGTGCGAAATCTGAAGATGGAAAACCAATTGAAGGGGCGTTGGTAAAGATCACCTCATCGGGAATAACAATTGGTGCGGGAACCACAAATAATGTGGGGAATGCAATTATTCGAATAGCATCTTATGAACAACAACTCGCAGATGTTTCAGTAAGTCATTCGTTGTACAAGGACCAGGTTTTGACTGGTATTACATTGGCAGAGGGTAAAATAGTCGCTATCTCTCTCAAGCGGCAAACAGCAACCGCAGATGTCATTGCGGAAAAAACAGAGGAAAAAGTTGCTAAAATCGAAGATAAAACAACAAAGGCTAACGAAAAAACCACTCAATACGAAACAGAAGCAGAGCGTTTAGCAAGGGAGCGAGAAGCTGTTCAACAGTCTCAAGAACAACTTATAAAAGAACGGGAAGAAGCACAACGCATAGCAGAAGAAAAAAAGCGTCAAGCGGATCAAAAACAACTTGAAGCGGATGAAGCACGAATGGCGCTAGAAAAAGAAAAGGCAGAAGCACAACGCATCAAAGATGAAGAGCTTCGTAAGGCTGATTTAGACGCTGCCAAACGAGCAGAAGAAGCAAGAAGACGTGAACAAGAAGCTCAAAACCGTCAAAACAACCAATTAGTTGAGGTTAAGGATGACGAAAAAAATGCTGAAAAAGAAGCGGCTGAAAAGCAACAAGATCAGAAAAAAGCAATTGAAGAAGCAGAAAGAAAAGCAAAAGAAGACGAGCAAAAAGCAAAGCAAGAAAAAAATGCTGCGGAAGACAAAGAAGCTGAAGCGAAAGAAAAAGCTAGGCGCGAAAAAGAAGCACTGAAATCAGAGGAGAAAAAAGCTGAAGAAGAGAAAGAAGCTAAAGAAAGTGCTGAAAAAGAAGCAAAAGAAGCAGAGAAGAAAGAGAAAGAAGCCGAAAAAGAGAAAAAAGAAGCTGAAAAAGAAGCGAAGGAGGTAGCAAAAGAAAAAGAAGCTGCTCAAGAATTAAAGGAAAAACTGGCTGAGTTAGATGAAGAACAAGAAGAAATCGATGATGCGAGAAAAGAATTAGATAAGGAACAAAAAGAACTAGACAAGAAAAAGAAAAAAGGCAAGAAGCTAGAAAAACTCGCAAAAGAACAAGAAAAAATAGATGAGAAAAACAAGGAGTTGGATGAGAAACAAAAAAAGCTCGACGATAAACGAAAAAAAGCAATGAAAAAAGCAAAGTAATTCCAATTCAAAAAGTAATATATATACAAAAGCGGTGGTGAAAACTACCGCTTTTTTTATGTTACTTTCGCAGTCATGTTTGCGCGTTACAAGTATCATTTACTTCTCCATATCATCATATTTATGTGGGGCTTTACCGGAATTCTGGGAAAAGTAATCCAGTTAGATGCTGTTGTGATTGTCTGGCACCGCGTACTTATTGCGATGGTCGCTTTAGGAATTGCCCTTTTAATCCTCAAAAAGCCAGTCAAGCTTTCCTCACGGAAAGAGTTGTTAAACCTTTCTAGTGTCGGTGTAATTGTCGCGTTACATTGGGTCACATTTTACCAATCCATCCAACTTTCCACCGCTTCTTTAGGTATTTTATGCTTATCGACAACGACACTGCATGTGGCTTGGCTCGAACCACTTGTAATGAAACGCCCGTTTTCATGGGTTGAATTTGCGCTTGGTCTATTGGTTATTTGTGGAATCTATTTTGTTTCACGTGACTTTGATGCATCTGACATGAAGGCATTGGCTTATGGTTTGTGCTCAGCGTTATTCGCCGCTTTGTTTTCTGTGTTTAATGGTAAACTTGTACAGCAAACACCGGCTCACCAAATCACGCTAATTGAAATGGTTTCTGCCTTCGTCGTAATTAGTGTTTATTTACTTTATATTGGTCGATTAGACACTTCCTTGTTCACCATGCGAATGGCTGATTTCTTGTGGCTACTGTTTCTTGGAATACTATGTACTTCTTTCGCTTTTCTAGCTACAATCGAGGTGGTGAAACGACTTGGTGCCTTCACCGTATCCTTAAGTATCAATCTTGAACCAGTATATACGATTGTGCTTGCCATTTTCATTCTTGGTGAACACGAGCTGCTCAACCCTTCATTTTATATTGGATCTGTAGTCATCGTGTTGGTCATCATCTTAAACGGATTAATAAGGCACTACCTAAAGCCCGCTCCAACAAAAAGCGTTAATCCATAAACTGAGCATTAAATTTTAGCCATTGTTTACTTTGTGTATCATTCATCACACGCGGGACTTTATTTTGTGATCCAGACTTTCCAATAAGGTCCATAAAGGCATAAAAACGATTTACGGGAATACACTCTATTTTAGGAGAATTTAAGCTGTATTTTCGAACAGCGGCATAATCGTCGTTTAACGCACACAAGCGTTTATCGATTAAGTGGAGTAATTGAGCGTTGTCCACCTGATCATTTGTCCCTATATACCAAACATGTCGTTGATTTTCGGTGTCAGCAAAAAGGGAGAATTCAGGTATTTCTATGCCTAATTCAATACTTGAATAGTGAATCGCGGCATTTATATTATCGAGAGATAAATGTTCCCCAACTAAACTTAAAAACTGTTTAATTCTTCCTGTAATGCGTATTTCCCGTTCATCAACGTTTACAAATTGAACCAAATCACCAATCATATAACGCCATAACCCCGCGTTTGTCGTAATTACCATGGCATAATCGACTCCTTCTGTAACCTCACTTAAGGTTAATGCTTTATAGGCATCTTTTACAGCACCGGTTTCATCAAAAAAGGCAGAACTAAACGGGACAAACTCGTAAAAAATCCCTGCATCAAGCAAAAGCTGCATGGTCTTTCTTTCTGGCGAACGTTGGTAAGCAAAATAGCCTTCACTTGCCAGGTAGGTATCCATCAAATGAACTTTTTTGGAGATCAATTTTTCGAGTCGAGGAATATAAGGCTCCATAAACACGCCACCGTGGACATAAACTTGAAAATTAGGCCACATGTCGTGAATTGAGTCCAATTTGTAATGATCAACTATTCGTTCCATTAACATCAAACACCAACTTGGAACGCCTGCTACAATACCTATGTTCCAGTCGGGTGCCTTTTCCACCATTTTGTCCAGCTTTTTATTCCAGTCTTTTATTCCGGCTATTCTGTTTCCGGGTTTGGTAAATGGGTTGACAATAAACGATGTGTATTTTTTTAATATTCCGCTTAAATCACCTTCAATATGTGTTCGTTTTTTTGTGAGTTTAGCCGATCCTCCGACGGCTAAAATATGAGCCGCAAAGAAAGATTCGGGTAAATCCAACTCATGTAATGTAGATGTTTGACGCAAACCGGTTTTTTGAAACGAACGAATCATTTCTTCGGTTACTGGAATACGTTTACTTGGTGATCCTGTCGTGCCAGATGAAAGTGCATAATGCGAGATTCGACCCGGCCATGTGTGGTCTTTTACTCCTTGTATAGACTCTTTTAACCATTTTTCATGGAATTCTTCGTAATCTGTAATGGGAACGCTCGTTTGAAAACCCTCAACTATTTCGCTTGATTCTGTGAGTTGTTCAAACCCATAATGAACGCCTAAATTCGTGTGTTTTGCACGTGTGATTAATTTCTCAAGTGTCTTCAACTGGTTGATGTATTCCTTCCCTTTGTTGAAATTTCTTCGGTAGTTAATCTCGGTTGTTTTTTTGAGCAGTTTCCCAATTATTTGCATTCCAAGCGGATTTAGGTGACAAAGTTAGTCCTTTCATTTTGTTTTTAATAAATACGCTCGTCTTTCAAACCAGCAGTTTTAACAAAGCTTTTCAAACTCGATTTTCTTATTTACTACCTTTGTACCGTTAAAACCGCTTAAACAAAAACCCTTCAACATGACAAAAAAAACCTTCATTGTTCCTCACGACTTTACTGAGGTTGCCGATAATGCACTTGAACACGCTATTGCCACAGCGAAACCTTTACAAGCGGTTGTTTACGTACTTCATGTTGTTCCAAAAGAAAAACACATAAAAGACGCAGAACAAAAATTAGCTGAAATAGTTTCAAAATATACTGCTGAAGGATTAGAATTAATACCAACTGTGCGGGTTGGGAGCATTTTTGAAGACATTGGAGAGTTTGCAGCAGAACACCATGCAGAACTCATCTTTATGGGTACACATGGCGCACATGGTTGGCAACACATTACAGGAAGTTACGCGTTAAAAGTCATTACCAGCTCGAGTGTTCCATTTATCATTATTCAGGAAAAAGGGGTTAAACCATCAGGATACGACGACATTGTTGTTCCGATGGATTTACACAAAGAAACCAAGCAAAAACTTGCCATTGTTGCGAACCTGGCCACTTATTTTAACTCACGTGTTCACGTCATTACACCCGATGAAAGTGATGAGTTTTTACGCCATCAAGTTTTAGCTAACATTTCATTTGCCAATAAGTTTTTTGCCGATCGTGGAATTGATGTGACCACCACCCTTGCGCCTAGCAGCGGTTTTGATAAAGAGGTTGTTAAGCACGCAGTAAGTTTAGACGCAGATCTCATCGCTATTATGAATTTAAACCGAAGTAATTTCTTTGGAAGCATCACTGCGAATTATGAGCAATACATCATAACAAATGATGCGAAAATTCCTGCATTGGTTGTTAATCCGATCGATTTAAATCCTTACGGTCAAAGCGTGTTGTTCAGTTAATCAACGTATTCATTTCGTTCTAAGCGATCAATTACCTCTTGTAAATTTTTCAATTTCTTAGGTCTTCTTGTCTGAATAGCTGTTTGGGTAAAGTAGCGGTGAGACGTAAGGAATTGCACTTGTATTTCATCCCATTTTCGGTCGCTATCTAATTTTCCGTGTTCGCGTAATTCACGTCTTAATTTATCAGCAATTTCATGAAAATCATCTCTACCTAGGTAGTCTAAATCGGCGTCGCATATGATTTCCTCTAATTTGTTTTTAGGCTGATGAGGGATTTGAGTAGCGTAAATCAACTCCTTAATGGTTTCAATGTGTTGGTTCGTATACCCGTACTTAGGTAAAATTTCCTCTGCTAATCGCGCACCTACAGGTTCATTTCGGTCGTATTGTTCAACGAAACCGGCGTCGTGATAGGTTGCAGCCGACTTTAATAAAAACAATCCTTCATCAGTTACTCCTTCCATTAATGCTAATCGCTCGACTGCTTTTACCACGTCTTGCGTGTGTTTAATGCTGTGGTAATGTAATTTGTCGGTGAGCCCTTTTTGAAGGACTTTCATAATGTGTCGTTCAGCTTTGTAATAATTAATGGAGCTATAAAGGTGTAGGTTAACGATTTGTTGAAAGCGCTCGTTTGGATAAACGCCATCGCCATTGATAGACAGCTCGGGTTTAATGCGCTCAACAGTATACATATCAAGTATTCCTCGGCTTTTTGTTTGTGCTTTTCCACGAAAAACACATTCAAAATAAGGCTCAATGTGTTTAAATGTACTTCCTGTTATTGTGACTTTTCCAGGTTCACCGAGCATTTCCATTCGTTGCGCATGATTTACCGTTGCGCCCCATACATCAAAAGCCAAGCGTTCGCTTCCAATAACACCTGCTGTTACTTCCCCTGTGTTTATTCCTAACCGCAACTCCCAAAAATCGGTATGGTTCGCAATTGCCTCATTTTTCATTTTAAACATAAAATCCTGTATTTGAACAGCAGCAAGGCACGTGTCAATAGGATTCGTGTTGTTGCGGACAGGAACACCACCTGCGCACATGTACGCATCACCGATGGTTTTTATTTTTTCTAATCCATTGTTCACGATAA
>CANHQC010000020.1 GCA_947462695.1 Flavobacteriales bacterium
AACGTGTGCGGCATTCATCGCGTACCCAACCATTCGGCTCGATTTAGGTGTACCCAATGCTTTCGCGATTGCTCCGTAAGTAGTAATCCTACCTTTTGGGATTAAGTGCACTACGGCATATACTTGTTCGAAGAAATCGGGTTGCTTCATTTCTTATTTATCCCATAAAGTTAACCGTAAAAGGCTGAGTAAGTTTAGGGATTAACGATAAATCAAAAAAGACAGCGTTTGCTGTCTTTTTTGATACTTTATGTTAAAGTTTTATTTGTTTCAGGACAGTGATAAGGTCATTTATCTTGTCCACTTGAGTTTCTGTCCAAAACTCTATCAACGTTCCCGCTTTATCTGCTCCAGTTGGTCCAAAGTCGACGACGTTTATAGTAATTCTTCGTGTTTTTTCATATGTGAAGAAGGAGAACACCATTTCTTTAGATTTAAAAATGTACTCGCTTGATTTCTTTTTGTACTCGGCATTCAAATTTGGAACGACATTTTTTTCTAAGAAATCAATAAAAAGTTTCACTTCCGTGGCGTCTAACCATACAGAACGTCTTATTTCTCCTTTTTTGGCAATTGGCAAACCAGCGACATACCCTATGACGCCTTCCTCTTGTTTTACCATTAAATCTAGCTGAAGCGCTTTGACATTTTGTTTTGTGTCAACATTGGTATAGTCAAGAGGGAAAAACTTAACAAATTCTCCAATTCCAGATCTGAATTCAGCTGTAAAATTCCAATCTCTAATAAAATTAAAAGCTTGAGTTTTCCCAACTAGTTTTCGTAATTCGGATTCACCGGCCATTATAATTTGTGCAGATGAAATGCGGGACAACATCAATAATCCCAAGATTAAATAGTACTTTTTCATGTGAATAATTTTGGCGAATCTACCGATAAATTTACAGATGTGTATAAATAATGTGCAAATGCTACGATAATTAGGTGAAAATGAAGCTGTCCATTATGTTTAAAAAATGGTATTTATTCCTATTTTTGATTTATACCTAAAATAAATTACTACTATGAAATTATCCATTTTATGCACATTGTTTTTTTTAACAACGAGTGCTGTTTTCGGTCAGGCATCTTTCAATAGCGATGCAGATGTTATAACCTACATGGAGGGGAAGAAATTTTACAGTTCAAGTAGTGGACTCGAATTGGAGTACGGTTATATATCCGCCTACAATACCTATGGAATAAAGGTTTTGAATAAAAATGGCGCGCGATTTAATTTTATCAATGTTGACATTACAGTATATGGTAGTTTCGCTGATCTATATGGAATGAGTCCAGATACAGGGTCTAACTTTGGATTTAGATTGTTCAAAGGCAAATTAGTCGTTGGGTATGGTGATCCAAATGCAGAGGTGTTTTACCTGAAATAACTGGTTGTTATTGCTTTGATTTTATTCGCTGGCTAGAATCTACAAAGATGATTATATCTTAGGGCAGCTAACGATTGAAATAGCGAATAGGGAACGTTAAGGTTAATACGGTATATTTCTTCTCAAGTAATTTAATTACTTTTGGAAATGGCGTGCCAGTCAATCTAGAGAGCCACTCTATGTTGAATTTAACAACTAGTTATCCAAGAAAAATAAGGTTAAGAACTCTAAATTAAAAAAGACCAAAATGAAAAATGTATTGATTTTAGGAACTGTGTTACTTGCATTTTTTGCAAAGTCACAAATTTCATTTAATGTTAACTCACCACAAAGTAGTGGTAATTTGAAAGTAGGCGATGCACATTTAGGTGGAACAATTCTTTATTTTTTCAAACAAGGCGATGCGAATTATGGAAAATATACAGGGATCGTTGCAGCAGATTCTTACATTACAGAAAAACAATGGGGTTGTTCCGGAAAATTGGTAAACAATGATTTCGCAAACTCGGGAAAAATTGGGAATGCTGTCGTTAATCATTCTAAATTAATTACTGCAAATTGTCCTGGAGGTGCAGCTGCATTGTGCGAATCGTTGGAAATAAATGGACAAAAAGGGTGGATATTACCAACGTCAAACGATTTGGTTGAAGTGTTCAAAGGACTGTGGATATTGAATCGCCCGGTTTATGCGGGTGTTTATTGGACCAGTGCCGATGCGAATGTAAATGATGCCATGGTTATCCAAGGTCAAATCATGGGAGACCGAAGCCTTAAGCCGCAGTTTACCACAAGAAAAAAGACGTTAACCGCGAATGTTTATCCTATTAAGTATTTTTAAATAGGTTACCGGAAACGAATAAATGGAATGGATAGAGTGGATTGATATAATTAATTAGCTCTTTATCCTTTTTTGAAATAAATCACTTCTAGCTTTCTGTTCGTTTTGTCTATAGTAATATTGTTACCTAAGACAGAACGAACACAGGTAGAATTAACCACCAATGCAGACTACTCCACCGTCACACTTTTCGCTAAGTTACGCGGCTGATCTACGTTACAACCGCGCATCACGGCTACGTAATACGAAAGCAATTGCAACGGAATAGTAGCTAAAAGCGGAACGAGGAATTCGTTGGTTTCAGGAATTTCAATCACTTGATCGGCCATTTCACGCACTTGCGTATCGCCTTCTGTAACGATGGCAATGACTTTACCTTTTCGCGCTTTTACTTCTTGGATGTTCGAGACGACTTTTTCGTATGAGTTACCTTGTGTCGCGATCACAAAAATCGGCATGTTTTCATCGATTAAGGCAATCGGACCGTGCTTCATTTCAGCTGCCGGATAACCCTCAGCGTGTATGTAAGAGATTTCTTTCAGTTTAAGTGCACCTTCTAAAGCAACCGGGAATGAACTTCCCCTTCCTAAGTACAAGGCGTTTGTTGCGTCTTTGTATTCTGCTGCAATTTGTTCGATCAAGGCGTCTTTCTCAAGTACTTTCTTCACTTTCTCCGGAATGGCCTCTAATTCAGCCAATAACGTGCGGAATTCTGTTTCGCTGATCGTTCCTTTTTTGTGCGCAAGCGATAAAGCCATTAAGCTCAAAATAGTCACTTGGGCTGTAAAGGCTTTTGTGGAAGCCACTCCAATTTCAGGACCGGCGTGTGTATAAGATCCGGCGTCTGTAATTCGCGAAATAGATGATCCAACCACATTGCAAATACCTAAAATCGTTGCGCCTTTTGATTTTGCTAATTCTAGAGCTGCTAATGTATCTGCTGTCTCACCAGACTGGGAAATGGCAATAACCACATCATTTTCATTCAGGATCGGATTTCGGTAGCGGAATTCACTGGCGTATTCCACTTCTACGTTTATCCTTGCTAAATCTTCAATAAGGTATTCACCAACCAATCCGGCGTGCCATGATGTACCGCAAGCGACAATAATCAGTCGATTGGCATTGATCATTTTTTGCTCGTACTCACGCAATCCGCCCAGTGTTACCCATGCTTCATCGGCATTTAGTCTACCGCGAAAACAGTCGTGAATGGAGCGAGGTTGTTCGTGAATTTCTTTGAGCATGAAATGTTCGTAGCCGCCTTTTTCAAGCGCCTCCAATTCCAATTCCAATTGCTGGAAGAATGGTGTTTTTTCTTGATCAGCTATTGTGTAAAGCTTTAATCCTTCCTCAAGATCAATTACCGCAATTTCTTCGTCATCTAAGTAGACGACTTTCTTTGTGTATTCGACAATTGGTGTCGCGTCCGAAGCGAGGTAAAAATCTCCTTCACTACCAACGCCAACGACCAATGGGCTACTTTTTCGGGCAGCTACCAATCGGTTCGGGTAATCTTCAGAGATAGCTACAATCGCATAAGCTCCATGAACTTGGGAAAGGGCTAAACGTAATGCTTCACCGAACCAAACGTTTTCTTTTTTGCTAATGTAATCAACCAAATGAACAACAACTTCAGTATCTGTTTCGCTTTGAAAAACATACCCTTTACTAAGTAGTTCACGCTTGAGTACATCGTAATTTTCAATGATTCCATTGTGGATCAACGCAATTTTTCCGTCCATTGACAGGTGCGGATGCGCGTTAATATCAGATGGTTCACCATGCGTCGCCCAACGTGTATGGCCTATTCCAGCATGTCCGTTAAGGTTTTTATCATGAGCGAACTCTTCAAGGTTTGAAACTTTCCCTTGGCGTTTATAGTTATTGATTTTCCCTTCATCCAATAACGCGATTCCGGCGCTATCGTATCCACGGTATTCTAATCGCTTAAGTCCTTTAAGAATAATCGGGTATGCTTGTTTCTTTCCGATATAGGCAACAATTCCACACATATCTAAAACTCAGTATAAGTGATAACTAATCTAGGTTTCTTTTTATTGATGGTCATTGGACCATTAAAAATGACGCGTTCTGCTGAAGTAATAAAGAAGCGCGGTGAGATGTACAATTCGGTTTTATCGAATCGTCCAGATACATAAGCCTGCATGAAGTTGCGGACATTTACGACATACTGCTTATTGAAAAAGTCCATTAATCCGAAAACGCCAATTCCTGATAGTGCATCATCTACCTTTGCTGAAATGGTTAATTCTGTACTTGGAATGTACTTCGATCCCGTTTGGTATTGAATGGGTAATAATAGCTCGGCTTTATGGATTACAGCGTTTTTCGGTAGATTTTTGATACTCGGCATGTTTACAACCGCACGTGATCTAAACGCTTGGCAATAGTATTCTTTCATTCCACTGACTGTATCGTTAATTACCGTTTGTACAGGTGTACCGGCATTCGTTACATCGACGTGATTGAAGTCCGCACAGTCCGTATTGATTAATAAATCGTATGTTTTATCTAGTCCGTCTTGTCGGTAATAAATGGTCATTTTAGAAAGTGGGTCGTTCAGGTTGAAATAGAACACACCGCCTTTACCAGCTGGTTGACCAGGATTATTTACCCGAACGTGAAGTCCTTTAAAGTAATTCGTAAAATTTTCAACGGATGAAAACACATCGCTTCCCGACTGCGCTTCAATCATGAATTTTTTACCAAAGGAATTTTTAAGCCGAATACGCAATTGTGTATCTACGGTATCACCGCCAATCGACGTTACGCCATTTGGATCGGGTTTAAACGCTTGATAATTTGGTTGAATTAAGGACGTTGGGTACACATTTTTAGTGGTAAACTGATAGTAGGTCGAATCCAGGTGAATAGCTTCGCTCATTTCAAAAACTTGCAACGTTTGTTTGTACAGGTCACCTGTAAAACCAACATATTCAAGCCCCAAAACCACAGAATCGATTGTAATGGTTGATAAATCACCAAAATCTGGATTTAGTCCGGAAGGAACAAGTTGCGTGTAAAAATTCGCGTTTACATTTCCGAACTTCGGGTCGACATACGATCCAAGTACAGCAAAAGCTGGATTATCTGTAATGACTGAATCCTCCGCAATCGTATACGTTTCGAGTTGAAACGTGTCAACTTGTGCAGAGTTGAGTAAATTATTTTGATCGAGATCGTTTAATCCCAACGAACTGTCTTTCTTTTTGCAAGAAGCGACCAGAACTAGTAGGAGTAAAAAAGTAGCGGAAAGTTGAATAACTCTCCGCCACATGAACATCTTGTGTTGCAGCATCTTATATAAGGACGTTTGCTTCAATTACTTTGTCAAAAAATTCGGAGAATACCTTTGTCTGATTCTCTTCAGGCACGTATGCTTGTTTTAAGCATGTTGCTTCGTCATAAATTGCCTGGAGTTCTGGTGACAATGTTTCACTTGCAACCGTTATTCCGTCAACGTATTTGCTGATCACTCGTGTGATGTTTTCACAACTCGTATCGCTCATAGCGTTTACAATTTCATCTTCGAAACCGTCAAATTTAAGTTTATCAGGAAAACGAACGTCCCAATTCGTGTTAAATGTGTCGTTGTATAAGTTGTACACCACTTTAGTGTTAGCGAAATGCGGATCTTTTGCGTAAATCTTCTTCACGTACAACGCCATAACGGTCGTCATCCAACCATGGCAATGGATTACATCCGGCTGCCATCCTAACTTTTTAACTGTTTC
The DNA here is from genome assembly GCA_947462695.1 of Flavobacteriales bacterium. Taxonomy (GTDB): domain Bacteria; phylum Bacteroidota; class Bacteroidia; order Flavobacteriales_D; family Crocinitomicaceae; genus M0103. The sequence continues at coordinate 5,985 of CANHQC010000020.1, forward strand.
GAGTACACCTCGACAGAAAAACATGGATCGCTCATCGTTGTCCGCGTAAAATGCACCTTTTTCGTCCGTAACCGTATGTTTACGTTTGAAAAACTCATCGTTGTCAATGAAGTAGACTTGCATTCGCGCCGGGGCAATTGAAGCTACTTTAATGATCAGCGGGTGATCGTTATCATCAATAATTAGGTTCATTCCTGAAAGGCGAATCACCTCATGGAGTTGATGCCGTCGTTCATTGATTGAACCAAATCGAGGTGTAAAAACCCGAATTTCTTTTCCTGATTCTTGTATGCCTTGAGGCAAACGACGAGCAGTGTGCGACAATTCTGTTTTTGGTGAGAACGGGAAGATCTCTTGGGAAACAAAAAGAATTTTCTTTTTCTCCATGCAGTATGGGATTCGTAAAAAACAGTACAAAATTACAGAAAAAATCGCGCATCATCAACAAAAACAAATAGTTTTGTCGCTTTTGAACGAACGATGACGGTTTGTAGCGACCTGAATACATTGAATGGATACTTAGAAAGTTCCAGAGCGGCTGGATTGACCATTGGGTTTGTCCCAACTATGGGCGCATTGCACGAAGGCCATTTAGCTCTTGTTCAAAAGGCAGCTGAAGAAAATCAAACGGTCGTAGTCAGTATTTTTGTGAACCCGTCTCAATTTAATAATCCCAACGATTTAGCTACTTATCCGCGCACGTTGGAATCCGACATTGAATTGTTAAGTCGTATAGAATCTGTTGTCGTATTTACGCCTGAAATCCAACATGTTTATCCGGAGTCGGATGATTTTCAACCAATTGAATTAAACGGATTAGATCGCGTGATGGAAGGCACGCATCGACCAGGTCACTTTGCCGGAGTTGTTCATGTGGTAAACAATCTATTTCAGTTGATTCAGCCAGACAGGGCTTATTTTGGAAAGAAAGATTACCAACAACTTGCGATCATTCGATACATGGTCGAAAAGCGGAATTTACCAATTGAGGTTGTTAGTTGTGATACAATTAGAAGCGATGAAGGTCTTGCATTGAGCAGTCGAAACATGCGGTTAACTGAGGAGGAGCGAAAAGATGCGCTACATATATATCAAACGTTACTGCGCGTTAAGGAACTTGCGTTTCATTATACGCCTGAGGAGGTAAAAGCGCGTGCGATTGAATTTTTCAATGAAGCCAATCTTGACCTTGAGTATTTGGAAATTGCCAATGCCAAATCGCTGCAACCCTTAACAGCAGAATGGGCGCAATTGAGCGTCTGTTGCATTGCTGCTTGGTGCGGCGATGTGCGTTTGATTGATAATTTAGAATTGACGAACTAATTCTTTGATTTAGCGCCGTCAAACGTAAACTCCCTCGGTTTTATTTTTTTAATACTTAATGATTTTGGCGCTTGAATACCCATTGATAAGCACATAATAAACTCCCGGCACAAATTCAGAAATATTCAGTGTCACTTCCTTTTCGTTTGCAACCAGCGTTATTAATTTTTTTCCTGAGGATTCTATTAACTCAACAGTTTGTATAGTGTTGGTTGAGTGTAGGCATTGAATCTCAAGTTGATTATTTGCAGGATTCGGGCTAATAGAGTAAGCATCACTGACTGCAGCTAATTCAGTTATATTTGCTTGCGCTTGACAGAAGGTTGTATCCGGATTCAATTCGATGTAACCTTGTGGTTCCAGGATTTTATTCGCGAAAGCACCATAATTTAGTGGGTACCGACTGAAGCGGAATTGTTGATTACTTGATGGTGTAATCGTCGTGTCGTATTGTGCGACAGGATTGCCCATTTTCATTGGGTTAATGTATTCCCACACGATTTCTTCGGATCCATTTAGTTCAAATGCTCGTCCTTCACGTCCTTCATTTATGAGTCTATTTCCGTTCGGAAGAATCTGAATTGCACCCAATCCAGTGGAGTAAAATGATTGCGGAGGATTGGCGGTGTACGACCAATCGAAATTGCTCGGTGACCAGTCACCATTGGGTAAAAGGTTATATTGCCAAGTATACGTATCAAACACAGGGGAGAAAGTATGGACGGATGAATAATCAGGACCTACTTTATTATTGAATACAGTAACCTTACCGAATTCTGGATGTCCGCTACTCAATGCTAAATCCACCCAATGCGCATCGTGCGGATAGAACAGCGTAGTTGGGCCATTTCCACGGTAAGCCGCAGGATTTCCAAATCGATAAATGAGGTCTCCGCCTTTTCCTACAAGTCCACCAGTATGACCTGCAGCTTCTGCTGTTGTGGTACTATGATCGATAATCCACACTTCATTAAAAGTTGGAACACAAAGCATAATTTGATCCAATTGTGGGTTGTAGTCAATGGCATTCGCGTGCATCCAATCTGCTGTACTGTCGTAATAAGTGTAGTTCATATCGATTCGGCCCGGATAATTTTCCACCACTCCATAGTTATCTTTTGAATTGTCAAAGTCTTGAATTAGGTGATCCCAAGCATGCCATTCCCAGACTATCTGTGTAGTTCCTGTTAGCGTATCTGGTTGAAGCTCAACAATTTTCTCAGGCCACAAGCCATTTCCGAGTGCTCCATTACCTGTAAGTTTTGCTGGATTGCGTCCTGCAGCAATTGCTTCTGCATCATTTTTATATTCCCACACAATAGCTAAAACATTCCCATTCGGCAGGACTTCAATATCATGATGCATTCGCTGAGTTGAATCGTTAATTACTTTTTCCCAAAGAAGTTGGTTGTTCCAATTCCGAATTTCTACCTTTTCACCGCCACCACCTGCATGGATAAAGCTATTTGAAAGTGCATTTTTCCCTTTTGTAACATAGAGAAGTCCGTTTTCTTTTAGTTGTACACCATTTCCCGGTTTATAAATTGGATCATCCCATCGGTGCACAATTTCTCCACACGCATTCAACAGGTAAACGTTTCCCTGGTTATGCGGATAATGGAGGTTGTATCCACCGCTTGACTGCGTGAAATCGTATGAAATTAGTCCAACGGTGTTTTGCTGTGCATCGATTACTTGAACGAAAAGAAGGGTGAAAAAGGATAGTGTTAAATTTTTCATTGGGATAATCTAAAATTAATAGCAATCTATATTTAGTTAGTAAAAAAAAAGGAGAATTGCTTCTCCTTTTTAAGTGTTAGAATTTTACAGTTCTTACATTTTCTGAATTAATTTAATCATCAACTCATTACCTGAAAGTAAGCGTAATGTATACAAGCCTGTTGCCCAGTCTCCTGTCGGAACAGTGATTTTATTGTTTTCAATTACAGCGTGTTGTACGTAATGGATTCGTTGGCCAATTGCATTAATAATCTCAATTTGAACATGTTGATTATTCGGCTGCAAAAATTCAATTGTAAACTGCTGATCTGCAGGGTTTGGATAACAACTGATTCCGTTTTGATCCATTAGTTCATCCAATCCGGCACAACCCACTACTTCGATTGTGGCCACTGCACTGTTTGTACATCCATTAGCATCTGTGAATGTGTACGTAATATCTGTTAAACCGAGTGTTGATGGTACAAAAACAGCTCCAATCACATTATTTCCGCTATATGCACCATTTGCTGGGCTACCTCCTTGAAGGTTTACAGTTGCCAATTCTGTACATACCACACTATCATCTAATCCAATACTTACTTGTGGCAATGCATTTATAACAATTGTTGAAGTTGCTGTTGATTGCGGACAAACTCCTGAAGCTGCAATAGTGTTTGTGATCACATAGGTGTTCGGCGTACTATTCGCTAAGTTGATCGCTCCGCTTGTTCCGTTAATACTCAATCCTGCAGGTGAAGCAGTAAAAGCACCTGCACTTGCACCAGTGCCTAATGAAAGTTGTGGATTTGTTGCATTAATACAATACGTCGCGTTATCATAGCTGAAATCGCCTGGAGTAGGAGCCGTAATTGTAATCGTGTATGTCGCAGTTGCTTGCGGACATGCTCCTGACGCTGGAATTGTATTAGTCACTGTGTACGTATTTGCCGCACTAGTTGCCAAGTCGATGCCTCCACTTGCTGCATTAATACCAAGACCTGTTGGTGTAGCACTAAACGTACCAGCACTTGCACCAGTTCCGAATGTAAGTTGCGGGTTAGCCGTTCCTAAACAATAGTTAGTATTGTCATAGTTGAAGCTCGCAGAAGGAGAAGAAGTCAATGTAATGGTCTGAGAAGAAGTCGTTGGACATATTCCAGAAGTTGCATAAGTAATTGTATAACTTCCTGATTGACTTAAAGCGAGATCAATTTCACCTGTAGTGGCGTTAGCAAAAACTAAACCTGCCGTTGACGAGAATTGTCCAGGAGATGAAGTTGTGGCTGTAGGATTAGATCCTGTAGTACAAATGGTATTCGATGCATAACTAAACGCAGGATTCGTATTCGGATTAATGGTAAGATTCAATGTAATAATTGAATCACATCCCGTTGCATTTGGAACAGTGTATGTAGCTGTGGTATTGCTGCTTGTGTACGTTTGTCCGTTAATCCACGTAAAACTTCCACAAGCGACATGCGTTGCGGTTGCAGTCGAATTCGAACATGTTATGAATCTTGGTCGAATGATTGGCGTAAAATTAAATCCGGCTAATAATGTATTTAATGGAGAAAATGCACCATTATTAATGTTGGCATAAACTGTATTGGCGGTAAAAATAGAGTTTGCGCATTGCAAGCCATAATTATCGCCCGTGAGGTATTTCTCGATGCCAACAAAATATGTTCCTGGATTAAGTATAACCGGAGTTGCTGTAGCATTGATAATATCTAGCGTTAATACAGCGCCTGACGTATCTTGTGCAGTAAGTATATATGGGTTAGAGAAAGCAACATCAGCTGTGTTTTGAGGAACACCAGCCACTGTATTTCTAATCCTTACACGAACAGTATCACCTAAACCAGGCGCTCCTGTATACAAGAAGAACAATACAGAGTCTAATGTAGTTGGTGTGTTAATTGCAAAATTGTTACCTACTATGACACGAGTTCCAGCACCTGCTCCAATTCCTTGAACAGCGTTTCCGTTATCACGTGCATAAAAATTTTGCGTGATGGCTGTGTTGTAGATTGAACTATCATTTGTAATGGTTCCTGTGTTTCCGGAGATCACATGTTGAAAGCGGTAGTCACCAACTGTTGGATTTGCAGGTGTATATGCACTTAAATTAATGGTTGTAGACGCACCCGCAGCTAGATTCGTAGCAGCTCCTGTTTGAGTGTAAACAGGTGTGGTTAAGTTAGGCAATTTAAACACTTTTGTTGTAAGGGTCACACTTGCAGCTGCCCCTGATCCGCTATTTGTTATCGTTGCACTTACTGGAAATGATGTGGCCTGATCTTTCGGTATTAAAGTATATTGTCCTGGTGTTGCAGATGTAATACTTACTTCAGGTGTAAGAACTGTCAACTGTTGCAAGCGCACTTCATCAATACCTATGGCTGCAGCCCATACACCAGCGTCATTGTATTTAAATGCGATGGTAATATTGTTCTGACCTGCATATGCAGCTAAACTGAGAGAAAGGTCATTTTGCCACGCAGCATTTGTTGGAATTGTTGCAACGGTAGTCCAAGGACCAGCGGTTCCAGTGGTACTCACTTCGACTGTAGCGATTCCACCATAAGCACCGTCGTGAAATATATCATAAAGTAAATTGACCCCAGCCATACCTGTAAAGTTCTGGGTTGGAAGAATTAATCGATCCGCGGATTTATTACAATTACATGCGTCATCATTCGTGTAGGCGAATTTTGTACCCTGAATTGCCGCAGGAAATGTTACATAAGGCGAATTGGCATTTGCCGTGGTTCCCACATTATAAATTCCATCAGTGGAAAGTCCAGTTTCGGACCAACCGGCAGGAATACCATTTGCTCCCATTGTTCCTTCGAACGTTTCGGTAAAGAAAATTTGAGCATTGGAGGAAAAGGAAAATACGAGTAGAAGAACTACCCACAATTGACATTTAAAAAATCGTTTTGTCATAGCAGTATTATTAAGTGGTTTAAAAAATCCTCCAGAGGGATTTTTATTCGTACAAATATGAGAAACTAATTTGTAAATTCCCTCACGTTGTTACAATTTATTGAATAATAGTTTCTTGGAATAACCTAATTCGTTAATGACATGTATTATGTAGCTTCCAGGAGGTATATTTTCGATGTCTATTTCCACCGTCATTAATGATAAGTACGTTGTACAAAGAGGAAGTTGTTTACCTTGAAAATCAATCAAAGAGACACTTTTTATTGGGATCAAAGCGTCTAATGAAAGTTCATCACTCGACGGATTAGGGAACAGTGTTACCCAATCGAATTCCTCCATCGTCTCATTTACCACATGGGCAATTTCACAGTTGCTTAGGTTAAAATTCAATTCAATAGGATCAGAAGCAACAAGTGTTTTTCCAATAAATGCGGGGTAATCTGGGCTATATTTTGAGGCATTGAAAATTGAATTAACTCCATTTTGGACAGTGTTTCCTTGTGAAATAATACCGGTACTTGTGACAGGATTTCGGTATAACCAAGTAATGTTATTTAAACTATCCAGTTCAGTTAAGCATCCATTTTGTCCACTGCAGATTAACGTGTTACCGTTTGGCAAGCGCTTTACAGAAGATAAACGACCAGAATTAAATAAAGGATTGGAACTGTCTGCGTATTCCCATTCAGGTAAATCTGGTCCATAGCCGTTTGATCCTGCGTTGGTGTAAAACCCTGGCATCACCATCGGGGGTTTAACTTCCATTGCAATGGAATAACCGTTATTATCACCATTGTTGAAAAGAACGATATTACCACCACCTCTGTATCCCTGAGGTATCCATTCTACTTTATGTTGCCCGACGAGCACTTGGTTCACTTGCGTTCCT
>CANHQC010000021.1 GCA_947462695.1 Flavobacteriales bacterium
AAGCGACACCAAACCGGTCGAGATCAATACACTCCTCTGCAAAGGACAAGGTATTATCCAAAAAACAAATCGATTGTTGTTCTTCTGAAAAAACCAACACCTTCATTGTATTTACAGGAGAAATGGACGAAATTGTTCCGGTTTGTTTGAGACTTTGAGCGAATTGTTGTGTGCCATTTAAATCCCATTTTAAAAGTTTCCCATCGGACGACCCGTAAAGATTTCCTTGGATATCTGTCGCCCAAACACCGCTATTTCCGACGGAAAACGAAGAAACGTACTTCCATTCCAACCTATCTTGAGTCATGCCATCTGCAGCCAAGACCATGAAAAGTAGTATGATCGTAATTATTTTCATTCGTTTGTATTCATCGAAAGAAGTTCTTCAGCCATTTCTCTGTTGTTTGCTAGACGGGGAATTTTATTTTGCCCACCTAATTTACCCTTTTTCTTTAGCCACTGGTCAAACACACCGCTTTTGATTATTGATACAACAGGCGATTGAAGGACCATGTCCTTATGTCTTTTAGCCTCGTAGTCTGAATTTAATCGCTTTAATTCATCATCTAAAGAGGCGATAAAAAGTCCTTCATTATGAGGTGGGTGAATAAACTCAATTAACCATTGATGCGCTCCAGCTTGGCTACCCATTGGAATTGGACATGCCGTAAACTCCCGTATTTGTGCCTTCGTTTGTTCCGAGGCAACAGCAATGGCTTTTTCAGCTTGTTCAACGATGAGTTCTTCTCCAACTGTATTGATGTAACTTTTTGTCCTTCCGGTAATTTTGAAACGATAGGGGTGCGTACTTGTGAATTGAATGGTGTCTCCAACAATATACCTCCAAAGCCCACCATTCGTGCTAATAACCATCGCATAATTCACTCCAAGCTCGACGTTATTAATATTAACTACATCTGTTGAATCGACGCCATTGAAAGCCGACATCGGTATGAATTCATAATATATTCCGTAATCAAGCATGAGCAACAGTTCGTTGGAATCGATCTGGTCTTGAATACCAAAGAATCCTTCTGATGCATTATACGTTTCCACGTAATTCATCGACGCATCAGGTATCAGTTGTTGAAATTGATTCCGGTATGGCTCAAAATTCACTCCTCCATGCATGAACAATTCTAGGTTAGGCCAAACCTCTTTTAAATTCGATTTACCTGTAATCTCAAGTATTTTCTGTGACAACACCATCGTCCAGCTTGGCACTCCAGCAAGAATATAAACGTCTTCATGAATGGTCGTTTCTGCCATTCGTTCAATTTTACTTTCCCACTCGCTCATTAACGCAATTTCCTTTGCAGGTGTTCGGCGGATTTCAGCCCACCACGGGAGGTTCTTTACGATTATTGCTGATAAATCGCCCAAATAGGAATCGGCACCAAGGGGATTGAGTTGCGCACTTCCCCCAATGATCAGGTGCTTACCATTATACAGTTTCCGATTGGGGTGATTGTGGTAATACATAGCAAGTAAATCCTTGCCTCCTTTGTAGTGACAATCTTCCAGTGAGTCTTTCGTTACCGGTATGAATTTACTGCGCGCTGCTGTTGTTCCAGAAGATTTCGCAAACCACTTGGTTTCACCTGGCCAGAACACATTCTTTTCCCCATCCATCATTCGATCAATGGAAGGCTTGATTGTGGTGTAATCGGTTAATGGCAGAGCTTTTTTAAAATCCTCATAACCATTCAACGATGAAAACTGATGTGCAGTACCCCAATTTGTATCCTCTGCCGTTAGAAGTAACTTGTGCAGTAACTCTTCTTGAACTTCCCAAGGGTATTGCTTGAACAACGCGATCTGGTGAATGCGTTTTTTAATGATCCAGGCAAATAACGAATTGAACGGCATACAATCAGACCTTGAGGAATTAAAGATACGAAGGTTTATCTTTTATTAATCACAAAAGGTGCCATAAGTATGAGCACCTTTTCGTTCTTTTACGTTCAATGAGCCAAGACTTCTCCTAACTCATCTAAGTCAATACGTTTTTGATAGGGTATTAACCCCAAATCAATACTGAAGCAAGAATCGACAACGCAATAATCGTAAAGATTGTACCTACAGCGGCAGTCGAACTTTCAAAGAAATTATCTGGCATAACTTGTTTTTTTTCAAAAGTACGAATTATCACAAAAAAAAGGATGCTCAATTGAACATCCTTTTTACAATTTTATCTGGTTGGTTTAATCTCTTGAACCTCCTAATATACGAAGCAATGAAAGGAACAAGTTTACAAATAGAATGTAAAGCTGCAAACCTCCAATCAACGCCAGTTTGTTGCGGTCTACTTCGGATAGCGCGGTATTGTAAGATGTCTGTTTCAGCTGTTGCATGTAATAAGCTGTCAAGCCGGTGAATACAAACACACCTATGAAAGATATGATGTAATCCAACTGTGAACTTCCTACAAACCAATTTACAATCATAGCGATAAACATGCCGACAAACACCATGTATAACAAGCTTCCAAATTTAGTAAGGTCTGTTTTTGTTGTATAACCTAATACTGCCATTGCACCGAATGCGCCAGCAGCGATAAAGAACGTAGATGCAATTGCACCGTCCGTGTAAACGATGAAGATCGTACTTAATGACAATCCCATCAATACGGAATAGGCAATAAATAACGCCATCAAAACCGCCAATGACATGCGGTGGAAGGCTCCTTGAATGACCATTCCTAAAATTAAAGGTGCAAAAGCCACGATATAGAATAATGGCGAAAGTCCTGTAGCAGTCAAAAAGTACTCAGCAAACACTTTCGGAAACTCATTTTCGCCAATCATTACTTGTTCTCCTCCTCCAACGATGTAGGCTAACAATCCTGAGATTCCAAGCGCAGCAAACATGTATCCGTACACGTTTCTGAAAAACTCTCTGGAAATCTCTTTAGAAAAACTCTGGTCTTGGTTAAAATATTCGTTCATTGTTAATGTAATTTAGCTTGTACTAAATTAACAAATTCTCTTCTTGTTGCATCGTTGCGAAGGAACAATCCTGTAAACGCACTTGAAGTGGTAACGGAATTTTGTTTCTGAACGCCGCGCATTTGCATGCACATGTGACAACATTCAATGACAACTGCTACTCCTTTCGGTTCTAATGTACGTTGAATACAATCCCTGATTTCAATGGTCAACCGCTCTTGTACCTGCAGGCGTCTTGAATATGCATCCACTACACGTGGAATTTTACTCAATCCGACTATTTTGCCATCAGGGATATAGGCAACATGCGCTTTTCCAAAGAATGGCAACATGTGGTGCTCACACAACGAGTACACCTCTATATTTTTAACAATAACCATTTCCGAGTATTCTTCATGAAAAATGGCTTGTTTAATTAAATCATCCGGGTTCAAATCATACCCATGCGTAAGAAATTGCATGGCCTTAGCTGCGCGTTCAGGAGTTTTGAGTAATCCTTCTCGTGTAATGTCTTCTCCAAGTTCTTTAATGACTTCTTCGTATCGAGAAGCGATCAAATCTGTTTTGCTATTTTCGCTCATAAATTGTTTGAATACTATTAAAGATCAACAATCCAATACTAAATTGGTTCTTTCCCTCCGTAGTATTCGACGTAATTGTTCTCTGTTTCGACCAATTTGATCTTCACCAACTCTCCCCCAACTTTTTGTATTGGCAAATATATTCTATCCCAAATTGCAATAGCCAGATTTTCAGTGGAAGCCAATACATCTTTCATGAACGGCACATCCAAGTTGAGGTTCCTGTGGTCTAACTCTTCAATGACTTGTTCTTTCAACAGCACACTTAAATCCTTCAGGTTAATTACGAAACCCGTATCTGGATTTGGAAGTCCTTTAACCGTAACAAATAACTCAAAATTATGTCCATGCCAATTGTGGTTTGAACATTTTCCAAAAACTTCCCAGTTTTTTTGTTCTGACCAATCCTCACGCCACAATTTATGGGCAGCATTAAAGGTCTCTCTTCGTGTGATGTAGATTGCTTTCACCTTGCCAAATTAGACAACAAAACTAGTCAGAAATCACGAAATAGCAATCGATGAAAGCGGATTTCGGCTTAACGAATCCTATGCGCTTTGTACCACCTCAACTGATCGTAAGTCACGTTATCATTAAGTTGCTCTTTGAGCTCCGTCAAACCCAATTGATTGATCTCCTCTTTTATGGAAGCCAAAATTTCAAGTGCCTCCTCAGAAAGCACTTCATGTATTTCCAATTTTTCGGATTTTATCAATTCTTCCACATGTCGCGCAATGGTCGACTCGGAAAGCGATCGTTGTACAGCAATTTCAGCTAATGAAACACCTTCTTTGATGAGGACAAGCGTTCGGTCAAATGTAGACAATGCCTGTTTTTCCTTTGGTGTTGACTTGCGTTTGTTCACCACGATCGTTGTTTGCTCGTCTTCATCCAATAGCGTTGGTGCTGCCGTTTTCGTATGCTTAAGTGAAAGTAATTTGACCTTACGGTAATCAAGAATTCCATCAGCTTGAAAGAAAGATTTGGTAAATGCTTTCTGCTGAATGATTCCATCCATCATTTTACGGCATTTATTGAGCTGGTAAATTTTATCGATCAATAAGTCTTCGACAACCAATAGATCTTCTGAAATCGAAAAGGTTTTCTTCTTCTTTTCCAATTCAACCCGTTTGGACATGATAGTCGTGCACAGCGCATCCGTTCGTTCGTAAAAATACACGTACGCCGCCTCTACTCTATCGTATAAATAATTCAAATCGACAGCTGAAAACCTTATCTTTTCCAACTGATTGCGGAATGAGCGTGACACATTTTGCAACTCGGCACATCGCTTAACATTGGTCGTCCACCAGGATTTCAATTTCCCTTTTTCCGAACGTGAGGTGAATGGTTGAATTTCGCGATCAAATCGTTCGATTTCGTTTAATACTTGGTACCAATCGAAACTGGATAAAAGATACTGGAATAAAAAATCAAGTGTGCCATCCTTAAGCACATGCGCCAATTCTTCCAGTGATCGTTCGTTTGCAGAGAACTGCAGAATGGCTGGATCGGTATCCAATTGTTGCGAAGGAATCGGATTGTTCAGCACCAACCCGTTCAAGGAACGCAAGCGCGAAAGCGCTACATAGGCCTGACCGGGAGCAAAAACTTCGGAAACGTCGATGATCGCTTTGTCAAAACTCAGTCCTTGACTTTTGTGAATGGTGATTGCCCAAGCCAGGCGAAGCGGATACTGGGAAAATGTACCCACACATTCTTCTTCAATTTGTCGAGTGGACTCATCGAACGTAAACCGCATGTTCATCCATTCGAAACGCTCCACCGCAATGGTCTTTTTTTCTTCAGGGAAATGCACAAACACCTCGTTCTTGGTTAAATTTTCGACCGTTCCCATTTTACCGTTGTAGTACTGCTTGATAAGTGCTGTATCGTTTTTAATAAACATCACTTGCGCACCGACTTTCAATTGAATGGCTAAATCAACCGGGTACATGTGTGGTGGAAAATCGCCAGTGATTTGTGCTTCATATGAAAAGGCTGGTGTTTCCAGTCGAGTCAACGCTTCCGAATTGATTCTGTCAGCTTTGTGGTTGTGCGTTGTAAGTAAAATCAGCCCCTCCTCATTCATGGGGTCGGCTTTCGGTTTTACGCGTGCATTCAATACCGCCCGATCGACTTCCGTCAGCACATTATTGCGAAGTTTATTCAAGATATCCACAAACAACTGATCTTGTTGGCGGTAAACGGTTTTCAATTCGACATACACAGGCATTGCCTCACGAAGTACGTGTGCATGAAAAAAGTACCAACCAGCGTAATGCTTCGAAAGCACTTGCCATTCTTCCGCTTTAACCACCGGCGGAAGCTGTTGCAAATCGCCTATAAAAAGCACCTGAACCCCCCCAAAAGGTGAATTGTTATGGCGTGTTTTACGTAAGGTCCAATCCATGGCATCGAGCAAATCGGCCCGCAACATACTTACCTCATCAATTACAAGTAATTCCAAATTGCGCAGCATTTGCAAGCGACGTTTGTTCATGCTGTGGTGACGGACGAGTGTCTCTTTGGTTTCAATCCGGCAACTTTCGGGATATGGCGGCGCATCGAACGTTGGAATAAATCCGGCAAACGGCAACTGAAAGAAGGAATGAATGGTGACACCACCGGCATTTAACGCAGCAATACCAGTTGGTGCCACAACCACGGCATTTTTGTGTGTCTCGCTAATGAGTTTTTTAAGTAGCGTAGTTTTTCCCGTTCCTGCTTTTCCTGTCAAAAAAACGGGTTTATTGGTTTGGTTGATAAATTGCTCAATGCAGAGGTCTGGTGAAGCAGGAATAAACGATTGCGACGGGATCATACCATGAAATTAGTAATAATCGACGCAATGGTGGTTGTCGTTCGTTGAAATGTGGAAAACACTTTTCTACCGTCTGTCTCGATACGTCCTTTTCCGACGGACACTCCTAAATACCATTTAACTTGATGATACACTATTCCAGAAGCAACGTTTAAGCACAAAAAAAGCGAAACCATGATGGTTTCGCTTAATAGGGTTTTGGGTTGATAAAAAGGGTACTATTTTAAAAGCTCAATGAAGTGCTAATTCTCAAATTAAGACATATGTAAATGTAACCATTTATAATCATTAATGTTATTTTATTTATACATATTTGTGAAATTAACAGGTTTTATTTTTGCGATCGTTCAATAATCCTAAAATGATTCAGAAAAATAAATCCTTACTCATAATTTATGGACTCATTGATCTGAACGAGACGGAATAGAGAATACAATCCTCAGTACTTTAACTTACCTTTGCAACATGGCTGGAATTTACCTCCACATTCCTTTTTGTAAACAAAAGTGCTCGTACTGTGATTTTCATTTTAGTACGACGTTTGAAGTGTATAGGTCGCAAATGGTGGATGCACTTTGTCGTGAGATTGATTTGGTACAAAAGGATGCCGATTTTGAAGGAATTACATCCATCGAAACGATTTACTTCGGTGGTGGTACGCCAAGTATCTTGAATAAAAATGAACTCAAGCAATTGTTGGATGCCATTCATTCGCAATTCGACGTCAATTCAACAGCAGAAATAACACTAGAAGCCAATCCGGATGATATTTCAACTGAAAGCGTCAACCAATGGCAGGAATTGGGTATTAATCGCTTATCCATTGGGATTCAGTCGTTTCGGGAAAGTGACTTGCGTTGGATGAATCGTGCGCATTCGGTAGAGGAAGGATTAAACTGTATCCACATTGCACAAGCTGCTGGTATTACCAACCTTAGTGTCGATCTTATCTATGGTTTGCCCGAATTAACGTTGAACGAATGGATGGATCATGTCAGTCGGGTAATTGAATTGGGCATTCAGCACGTATCGGCTTACTGTTTGACAGTGGAAGAAAAAACGTCGCTGCACCATATGGTAAGTCAACAGAAAATACGTCCAGCAAGTGACGACGAACAACACGATCAATTCCTTGCTTTGGTGGATACCATGGAACAGAACGGATATGAACAATACGAAATTTCCAACTTTGCGAAAGCTGGATTCAGGGCGGTGCACAACAGCAACTATTGGAAACGTATTCCGTACATCGGCATTGGTCCTTCTGCTCATTCGTTCCATTTGCAAAAGCGCCGATGGAATGTAGCTAACAATCGCGCGTACATGAAAGCCATTCATGAAGAAAAAGGGTGGTTTGAAATCGAGCAGCTAGACAATCGCGCAACATGGAACGAACTTTTACTCACGGGACTTCGAACCGTGGAAGGAGTAAGATTAAATGAGCTATATGAACTAGATGCATTTACCACCGAAGATGAACAACAACTCGCTTCATTCGCTGAACAAGGCTGGTTGAGTCGCAACAACGAATGCATCGCCTTAACTAAACAAGGTCGACTGATGGCTGATCACATTGCAAGTTCACTGTTTCATTAAGCTTCATTCAATGGTAAAATCGGTACTTTTGTTTGCTCAATTTAGTGAACGATGAACAAACTCATAAGTGCTTTATTTCTCCTTCTTTCTTTCGTGGCTTACAGTCAGAAGAAAGTAATCGATCATACCGCCTATAATTCTTGGAAAAAGAACGAACAGCAAAAAGTATCCGTTACAGGTCGATACGTTTCTTACGAAATCAATCCACACCGCGGTGATGGCTGGTTGTATATTTACGATACGCAAAAAGCTACACTGGATTCGTTTCCGAGAGGGAAAGAAGCGCGATTTTCACCAAATGAGCAAGTATTCGTTTTTAAAATTGTTCCTGGATTTGATACCTTAAGGAACTCTGAGCTCACAAAAGTCGACAAGAAAAAATGGCCAAAAGACAGTTTGGGCATCTATTGGATCGCCAAAGATTCGTTGGTTAAAATTTCGTTGTTGAAATCGTTTCAGGTTGGAGAAGAACACAATTGGTTGAGCTACACCGTTGATACAAATGAATCCTTAACGAAAGAAGCAACTCCAACAAAAAAGAAGAAGAAAAAAAAGAAGAAGGAAGCTGAAACCAAACCTGCTTATACCTCTGAAGGAAAACGGATGCACCTGTTACAACTGGAGTCGGGAAAGTCGAAAGTGTTTTACAACGTAAACGACGTTAAACTTTCGAAAAAAGGTCGCTATGCAGCCGTTCTTCAGCACCGAAAAGACAAAGTGGATTCAACCTATTTATCACTTGTTGATCTTAAGAACGATATTACTAATCCGCTTGTTACTATCAGCACACCTTCGATTAAACAATTGGCTTTCAGTCCGAACGAACAACACTTAGCCATTATAAGCAGCAGCGATACCTCCAAGACAAAGAATTATGTTTTGCAGCTCTTTTCGATTGATCAACGGGCAATCAAGACCATTTCAGACACGAGCAAATACGAGCGACTAATTCAAAAACAAGTATCGGAGCATTACACGCCATTATTTACGGAGGACAATCGGTTGATGTATTTTGGAATTATGGATCGAGCCAAGGCCGAACCAAAAGACAGTTTACTGGAGAGCGAAAAAGTAAAATTAGACATCTGGCATCACCAGGATAAACGGCTACAGCCACAGCAATTGGTTGAATTAAAGCGCGATCAAAAACGACATGATTTGTATGGTTATTTAGTGGCAAGCGATACACTTGTTCAATTGTCGAATGACACGCTTGAGGTCCGTTCAGAACGCTTTTTGAAAGGCAACTACTTGCATGGTACAAGTAACGAAGCTACATTGCATGAATCGCAATGGGAAACGCCGATTAAAGAAAATCATTACCGAATTTCCATTTTAGATGGAAAAACCGAACTGATCAAATCGGATGTTTTGTACAGTGGCGAACTATCTCCAAAAGGTCGTTACTTCTCGTATTACAACCCAACGGCGAAGCACCATTACTTGCGCGATAACGAGACAAAAACGGAAGCGTGTATAACCTGTGCCTTAAAAACGGTACAGTGGGAAGAAGATATCAACGGAATGCCGATGCTTGCTCCGCCAGTTGGTTGGATTGGCTACGATGAAAAAGAAGAACAAGCGTATTTCCATTCGCGCTATGGTATTTGGTCTTATTCGATTCCTGACGAACGCTTATCAAGAGCATTAACTTCTCACACTGAACAATCTGGTATGCGGTTTAATGTAAAAAAGTGGCAATACGATAGCGTTTACGTCAATTGGGATAACGTCATCGTGGAAGGATTCAATGAAAAAACGAAGAACTTACACCTTTTCGGAATTGAATCCAAAGGAAGTGAACTTGTGTTAACGGAATGGTTGGATACACCGCACAAACTCAATGGTAGCATACGTTCAAAAGATCGATCTACGATTGCCTACAGACTGATGTCCGTTTCGGCTTATCCAGATGTTCATGTCACACGAAATAACTTTACAACATCTTCTAAAATCAGTACGACCAATCCACAACAAAACGAGTATAATTGGGCTTCGGTAGAGTTGATCTCCTGGAAAGCCTATGATGGTCAACAACTGGAAGGACTGGTGTATAAACCTGAAAACTTCGACCCCAATCAGAAGTACCCGTTAATCATTTATTACTACGAACTGAATGCGGATGAACTACACAGCCATTCGGCACCACGACCGACAGCATCTATTATTCACCCAACAGAATATGCCTCCGCAGGTTATATCGTGCTGATTCCTGACATTCGCTACACGCCAGGACAGCCAGCAAAATCGGCTTTTAATTCCATTATGAGCGCTACAGATTATGTCTTGAAAAAATACCCAAGCATTGATTCGACGAGAATGGGCCTTCAAGGACAAAGCTGGGGTGGCTATCAAACGGCACAGTTGATTACGATGACCAATCGGTACAAAGCAGCGATGGCAGGAGCTCCGGTTTCCAATATGATATCAGCATATGGTGGAATTCGCTGGGCAAGTGGCGTTAACCGTCAGTTCCAATACGAACGTACACAAAGTCGAATCGGAAAGACAATTTGGGAAGCTCCAGAATTGTACTTTGAAAATTCACCGCTTTTCCATCTTCCGAAAGTAAAAACACCACTTTTAATTATGGCAAATGACAAAGATGGCGCTGTTCCGTGGTACCAAGGAATTGAATTGTATACGGGAATGAAACGACTTGGAAAAACCGTTTGGATGCTGAATTACAACGGTGAAGAGCACAACCTTCAGGAAAATGCCAATCGAATGGATTTAAGTATTCGCATGCGTCAGTACTTTGATCATTACTTATTGAACAAACCTGCACCTCAATGGATGTCGGAAGGAATTCCGGCTGTACAAAAAGGAAAAATGACCGGTTATTAACGAACGGAAAATCGCACTAACTTCGTCAGTAGAATAAGACATGGAAAAACTTCAAAATTTTATCGACGGTGCCTATTGCGCGCCAAAGAGTGGGAACTATATAGATAATTACGAACCAGCAACGGGTAAAGTGTACTCACTTATTCCCAATTCCGATGCGTCTGATGTTGAAACTGCTGTCCAAGCTGCCGAACGCGCCTATCCAATTTGGTCGAAAATGTCGGCCGAGGATAGAAGTGCTGTCCTGATCAGGCTATCCGAAGGCATTCAAGCGCGGATGGACGAATTCGTAGCTGCGGAATCCAGAGACAACGGAAAACCAGTAAGTTTAGCCGCACATGTGGACATTCCTCGAGCCGTTTCTAATTTTCATTTTTTCGCAACAGCCATTGTTCATTTTGCATCGGAATCCCATTTCATGGAAGGTGTTGGTGTAAATTACACATTACGTAAACCGATCGGAATTGTAGGATGTATTTCTCCATGGAACCTTCCGCTTTACTTGTTTTCCTGGAAAATTGCTCCAGCCTTAGCTGCCGGAAATTGTGTCATTGCTAAGCCATCCGAAATTACGCCATATACCGCCTACCTTCTTGGACAAGTAGCGAAAGACGCCGGATTACCTGATGGTGTATTGAATATTCTACATGGCGAAGGCAAAACTGTTGGTGATGCGATTATCAAGCACCAAAAGATCAAGGCCATTTCTTTTACCGGCGGAACAGCAACCGGGGAATACATTGCGCGAACAGCAGCGCCCATGTTCAAGAAATTATCGTTAGAATTGGGCGGAAAAAATCCAAACATCATTTTCGCCGATTGCGACTTTGACGATATGTTAAATACCACTTTGCGCTCTTCATTTGCCAACCAAGGACAAATATGTCTTTGTGGATCGCGTATCTTCATTGAACGGCCACTTTACGAGCGATTCAAAGAAGCATTTGTAGCGAAAGTAGCAAAAACAGTGGTCTCCAATCCAACAGATCCAAAAGCCATTCTTGGTGCCGTAGTTTCAAAACCACACATGGAAAAAGTGCTTTCCTATGTTGAGTTAGCGAAGCAAGAAGGTGGTACTGTATTAACCGGTGGAGAGCAAGTTCAACTCGATGCACCATATAACGAAGGGTATTACATCCGTCCAACAGTAATCGAAGGTTTGGCTTATGATTGCCGAACGAATCAAGAAGAAATTTTCGGTCCGGTAGTAACGATCACCCCATTTGACACCGAAGAAGAAGTGTTGCTCATGGCGAATTCGACTGCTTATGGATTGGCGGCAACTGTATGGACATCCGATTTAAAACGTGCACACCGTGTGGCAGATGAACTTCAGTCCGGCATTGTGTGGTTGAATTCGTGGTTGGTACGTGATTTACGCACACCGTTTGGTGGCATGAAAGCATCAGGTGTAGGACGCGAAGGCGGATGGGAAGCATTGCGCTTTTTCACCGAAGCGAAGAACGTGTTTGTTAAATATTAAACTAGTTCAAACAAAAAAGGGTCGGAATTTCCGACCCTTTTTCATGTATCAACGTTTCGTTTATTCTACGATAATTTGTTTCAATGCAACACCTTGTTCGGTTACGACACGAATGAAGTAAACCCCAGCTGCTAAATCAGCTACATTCACTTTTACAGCTGTTCCTTCCGAAGGAATGTTTTGAAGCAGTTGCCCTGTTAAGGATAATACATCAACTGCAGTTACGTTTAATCCATTTGCAGAAACAGTTAACGACTCATTAGCCGGATTCGGGTATACTGAAACACTATTAGAGATGGCTAAATCTTCAAGACCAGTATCATCAATAATACAGAAGTTTTGAGTGTTTGTTGAACCAAAATTCGCTTGTGCCTCCGTAAGCTCTGCTTTAATTGCTCCGTTAAAGGTAATTTGGTAACTACCAGCTCCGCCATTGGCAGCAGAACATCCCGTCAATCCGTCACCGTAAGTATCGGTGATGGTAA
>CANHQC010000022.1 GCA_947462695.1 Flavobacteriales bacterium
CTCAACGACACCAAATTTTGAAGGAGGAAGAATATTGTGCTTCGCCCGATCAGATTGCATGAACTGCTTAATTTTTTCAAACAATGTTTTATTGTTCTCTCGATCGTGCATATCAATGAAATCGATGCAGACAATTCCTCCCATGTCTCGTAATTGAAGTACACGTGCAATTTCCTCTGCCGCTTCAATATTCGTAGCTAATGCATTACTCTCCTGGCCATCTGCACCTTTTCTATTGCCGCTATTTACGTCAATAACATGCATAGCTTCAGTGTGTTCAATAATCAAATACCCACCACTAGGAAGAGGTACTTTTTTACCGAACAAGGCTTTTATTTGCTTATTCACGCCAAATCGCTCAAAAATCGGAATCTTGGCATCGTATTGACGAACAATTTTCTCTCTATCTGGTGCAATGTCTGAGACAAAATCTTTGATTTGCGTGTACAACTTTTCGTCATTCACATGGATATTGGTAAAATCCGCATTCAACAAATCTCGAAGAATGGAGGACGTTTTATCCATTTCTCCCAACACGCGCTTCGGAGGTGTCGCCTGTTTTAATGCAGTATGCATGGACTTCCACTTCTCCAATAAATTTTTCAGGTCCTGATCAAGCTCCTCTATTTTCTTGTGTTGCGCAACAGTTCGAATAATAACTCCGAAATTTTTCGGCTTTATACTATCCATCAAATCTTTTAGACGGCCTCTCTCTTCGTTCTCGCGTATCTTTTGTGAAATGGAAATTTTATCTGAAAAAGGCACGAGAACTAAATACCTCCCGGCCAACGTTATTTCCGCGCACAACCTTGGACCTTTACTTGAAATAGGCTCTTTGGCTACCTGTACTAAAATAGGTTGAGAAGACGAAATAATATCATCTATTTTCCCATCCTTCGGTATGTCCTTTTCGCCTTTAAAATAAAGCAAATCAGCAACATTCTGCTTGCCGTTTAAGGTGTCTTTTGTAAACTTATTTAACGAACTAAACTGAGGTCCTAAGTCTAAATAATGCAAAAAAGCATCTTTCTCGTAACCCACATCTACGAATGCGGCATTTAAACTTGGTACAACTTTACGCACACGTCCAAGGTATATATCACCTACCGTGTAATCATTGTCCCCTTTTTCCTCATGGAGTTCGATAAGTTTACCGTCACGCATTAAAGCAAGCCAAATACCTCCTTTTCGGGCATCGACTACTAATTCTAAACTCACGGAAACTTTTTTAACGTAATGAAATAGAAAAACTTAGCATACACTGTACGCTAAGTCAAACTCATTGAAGCAAACAAATTACTTCTTCTTCTTGTGACGGTTTTTTCTAAGTCTTTTCTTACGCTTGTGCGTCGCCATCTTGTGTCTTTTTCTTTTCTTACCGCTTGGCATAAATTCTATATATTAAGTTATTCTAATTCTTTTTTATTCCATTCCAAATGAAAAAAAACACTCCCATTTGGAAACAGGAGTGCAAAGATAATGATTTCTTGCGAAAAACAAAAAACCTATATCGCTTAGCTCACTTGAACCTTATTTTTAACCTCTTCAACAAACGTTTTAGCCGGTTTAAATGACGGAATGTTGTGGGCAGGAATAATAATTGTTGTGTTCTTCGAAATATTTCTTCCTGTCTTTTCTGCTCGCTCTTTAACAACGAAACTTCCAAAACCACGCAGGTAAACATTCTCTCCTTTTGCTAATGATGCTTTAATAGCGGTCATAAACGACTCCACTGCTTTAAGTGCTTCTACACGTTCTAATCCTGTTTCCTCTGCTATACCAGCAACGATGTCTGCTTTTGTCATGTTTTTATCTATTAATTCTACAAAGTGGTTTTTCGACGACAAAAGTAATTCACTAAAAGATTATATTTTTGCTTTCTCTGAAAAAAAAGTGATTTTTTCCCTGAATGAACGATTTTACGCCACAAATAACAGATTGGTATAGACAAAATAAACGTGATTTGCCATGGCGAAACACTCGTGACCCCTACCTCATTTGGATTTCAGAAGTTATTCTGCAACAAACAAGAGTAGACCAAGGAATTGGTTATTACTACCGCTTTTCTGAACGCTTTCCGACAATAACACATTTTGCTCAGGCTGATCTTCAAGAAATATTAAACCTATGGCAAGGATTGGGTTACTACAGCCGAGCCAGAAACATGCACGTAACAGCACAACTGATTTTGAACACCTGTAATGGAGTCTTTCCAAATAACTACACTTCGTTGATTCAACTTAAGGGAATTGGACCCTACACCGCGGCAGCAATCGCATCTTTTTCCTTTAAAGAACCCGTCGCAGTTGTTGACGGAAATGTGTATCGGGTTCTGAGTAGATTTTTTGACATTGACGAACCAATCGATAAATCATCTTCTCGAAAACTATTTACAGAAATTGCGCAATCGCTCATCGACCAAAACCAGCCTGATTTATTCAATCAAGCCATAATGGAATTTGGTGCACTTCTTTGTACACCAAAAAAACCAAAATGCTTGGAGTGTCCAATTAATGAATCGTGCGCTTCTTTGCGAAACGGAACAGTTCTCGAACGACCGGTAAAATCAAAACGCACGAAAAGCAAATCGCGATACCTCCATTATGCGATCTTTAATTCAAACGGACAAACGCTTATTCAACAGCGGAAGTCAAAAGACATCTGGCAACAATTGTGGGAATTTCCACTCATTGAAACAGATGACAAAGTCGTTCTTTCTGCTGAACAGTGGGAAATGAATGAGTTCACCTATTGTTCTGATGAAATCATTCATATCCTTTCTCACCAGCGACTTCATGTTCGATTTTATGTATTTCATAAATTCCCGACCAAAACGCTCGAAAATTGGAACGTAATTAGCTGGGATGATTTTCACCTTTATCCGCAACCACGACTTATCGATCGGTTCATTAACGAACAGTTTGTCCTTTAAGATAAAGCTGTATATTTGTTCATTATGGCTGGAAGTGTTAATAAAGTTATATTAATCGGGAACCTAGGGAAAGACCCTGAAATTAGGCACCTAGAAAATGGTGCTACTGTCGGAAATTTTTCGATTGCCACATCGGAAAGCTACACTGATCGAACGACTGGTGAAAAAAGAGAAAGTACAGATTGGCATGACATTGTTGTCTGGAGAGGACTTGCTGAAATCACAGAGAAATACTTAAAGAAAGGCACAAAGGTATTTATTGAGGGAAAACTCAAAAAAAGATCATGGCAAGACAAAGAAGGCAATACGCGTTACACCATTGAAGTGGTTGCTGATGAACTGACTATTCTCTCACGTTCAGAACAGAGTGAACGCACAATGAACACAGGTCAATTTTCAAATGAAGGAACCCCAACACCACCAACATCATTGCCAGAATTTGGTAATGACCCTGTTGGAGATGGATTACCGTTTTAATTGAGATGATCGCCCCAGAACCTCCGAGTTTCCTGCCTCTTCTTGAGGCTTTCCCGCACCATTTTAATCTTTCTGGAACCATTACTGGTGCGCTTATCTTGTTACTTCTTCTTTTTTTGTCGGGACTTGCGTCAGGAACGGAATCTGCATTCTTTTCGCTAAGTCCGCAAGATAAAGAAGAATTGAAAAATGAAGAAAGCAAAGCCGCAAGGACAGCAATTCACTTACTTGAACACCCAAAAGAACTTCTTGCCACCCTTTTAATTCTGAACAACTTTGTCAACGTAGGCATTGTCATACTTTCCAGTTACCTTCTCAATCAACTTTATCCCGAAACACATGAAAACGAAGTTATTCGCTTCATGGTTGAAGTCATTGGCATCACTTTTACGATTCTATTAATTGGTGAAGTCATTCCTAAGATTTGGTCGTCAAAAAACGCGTTGAAAATGGCTAAACTAATGAGTATTCCAATTCATACGTTACGGGCGCTTCCCCCACTTTCATGGTTGAAACGCCTTCTTGTGAATGGAACAAATTTCATTCAGAGAAAAACAACGAAAAAAGGCATGACGATTACCTCGAATGACTTAGAACAAGCGTTGGCTTTGACTCGAGAGCATTCCACCTCAGATGAAGAGCACAAAATACTTGAAGGAATTGTTAGGTTTGGGAACACGGAAGTATGTCAGATTATGAAATCACGACTGGATGTAGTAGCTATCGAACAATCCAAAAGTTTTACCGAATTGTACGATATAATACTTGAAGCAGGCTATTCCAGAATTCCTGTATTTGAAGAAACCTTTGACAATGTGACCGGTGTACTTTACATCAAAGATTTATTGCCATTTTTAGGTGAGGCAAAAGAATTCGACTGGAAAAAGTTAGTTCGAAAACCCTTCTTTGTTCCTGAAAACAAAAAAATAGACGACTTGCTAAAGGAATTTCAACACAAGAAAATGCACATGGCCATTGTTGTAGATGAATATGGCGGGGCCAATGGTATAATTACGTTAGAAGATGTGTTGGAAGAAATAGTTGGAGATATTACCGATGAATTTGACGAGTTGGACATCGTGTACTCAAAGCTAAACGATTATACTTTTGTGTTTGAAGGCAAAACATCCTTAGTAGATTTCTACAAAGTAACTGACACCGATAGTAAACCTTTTGAACAGGTGAAAGGTGACGCTGAAACGCTTGGTGGATTTATTACTGAACAAGCTGGAAAAATTCTAAAAAACAATGAATTTATTGAAATTGGCGGAGTGAAACTCATTGTTGAGTCATCCGACAAAAGAAGAGTTAAAATGATCAAAACCATTTTGCCGTATGAATAATCCCTTGAAACATGCCGTCGTTTTCACTTTGACCATTCTAGCTTTAGTGGGATGCAAAGACCAGGTTTTAATTCCAAAGCCGCCAACTTATTTAAAATTGGATCTACCCGAACATTCTTACCAAATCTATTCGTCACCTTGTGGATATTCATTTGAAGCATCATCCCTTTTCGAAGTAAAAGATGTGTATGACACAGTCGGAATTATAACGTGCCATAAAGACATTAAAATACCCAAACTAAATGCTGTCATGCATTTTTCATTTATCCCGATGAAGGAGCCGTTGTCTACTTATGTAAACTTTTCAAACGATAAGGTGGATGAACATAAACTTAAGGCAACTGCTATTGAGGATGAACAAATCATTCGTTCAAAAGACAATGTATTTGGAACATTCTTCGAATTACAAGGCGATGTCGCTTCCCCATTTCAGTTTTACTTGACCGATTCAACAGACAACTTTGTGAGTGGTGTAATCTATTTCAATAACCGTCCAAACTACGACTCACTAAGACCGACGCTAGATTACTTGAAAATCGACTTGATGCATATGATGAAAACATTCAAGTGGAAATGAATACCCTCATTTTAAGTCTTGGAAGTAATCAAGGCGAAAAACTCGATTTTCTTCTTTCAGCACTTAGCAAAATTAAGGAAGAAATCGGCCCAATTCATGAGCACTCAAGTGTGTATGAAAGTCAACCCATCGGTTTTGAAACAGTAGATACCTTTTACAATTTGTGTGCGCATATCACAACCCAACTAACGCCAGAATCTGCGCTGGAAAAAGCACTTCAAATTGAATCTTTACTCGGAAGGAAACGAAATTCCACAGGCTATTCCTCACGTACAATTGATATCGACCTTATTTATTTTAATGATTTAATAATTGATATTGAGGACTTAAACATCCCTCACCCGCGCATGCACGAGCGACTTTTTGTCTTAATTCCGCTTAATGAATTGACGCACAGTATTATGCACCCCATTTACACTAAAAACACAACTGAATTAATAGCTGAAATAACAAATCAAGAAATTCCCAAAAAGGTGATCGACCGAAAACTCATTCAGTATTGACAATTTTATTTTTTAAACAAAAATATATTCAGTAATTTCGTCACGAATTTTCTAAGAAGTAAGGTATATGAAAAAAATGAACGTTAAAAGTTTGGCAGTAGTTGCCCTAACAGGTTCCCTCTTAACAAGTTGTGATTTATTAAAAGATTTACAATACAGTGTAACTCCAAATCCACTTGAAATGCACGGTGATTCGGTACGTGTCAAAGTTGACGTTACCTTCCCTGAAAAAGGAATCAAGAAAAAAGCAAGCGCTGAAATTACACCTATGCTCGGAAATACTGCGTTGAAGACAGTAACCGTTCAAGGTGAAAAAGCAACTGGAAACGGATCAGTAATTCAATACAAGCCAGGAGGTAAAATGTCATACACTGATGTTGTTGCGTACAAACCTGAATTTGAAAATACTGATTTGAAAGTAACTGGAAAGGTTTTCAAAGGAGGCAAAGAGAAAGAAGGTAAATTCGTAGAAACGAAAATTGCTGATGCAACAATCGTAACTCCTTTGATGGTAAATAAAGATTTTAAAGTTATTTACGCCAAAGATGATTTCAAACGTGTGATTGAGCAAACGTATATGGCTCAAATCAATTTTGATAAAGGCAAATCAATTGTAAAGCCAACAGAATTAAAAGACAAAGACATTGTTGATTATTCAACTTGGTTGAGTGTAGCTCAAAACAATCCTAAAATTGCCATTAAGTCATTAAACGTTACTGGATTTGCTTCTCCAGAAGGTGAAGAAGACAAAAACAATTCGCTTTCAACTGATCGTTCAGAGGCAGGTAAGAAAGCAATTCTTGATTTAGCCAAAAAAGCGAATAATCTAACTGCTCAAGGAGAAGTTTACAAACTTTCTGGACGTGGAGAAGACTTCGACGGTTTCAAACGTGAATTGAAAGGTTCTACAATGAACGAAGACGAGAAGAACCTCGTTGTTCGTGTGCTTGAAATGCAATCAGATCCAAAAACACGTGAAACTGAAATGCGTAACATGGGAAAAACATTTACTTTCCTTGACAAAAGTATCTTCCCTAAACTACGTCGTGCTGAAATCCAAACAGTTTATGATTTAACTGGATACTCTGACGAAGAATTGAAAGCACTTGCTCAATCTACACCAGATTCACTTGATCTTGAAGAGCTTTTGTTTACTGCAACGCTTTACAATGACATCAATGAGAAACTGAAGTTGTATAACGTAGCGATAAAGAACTATCCTACTGATGCTCGTGCACACAACAACGCAGGTGTTGTTTTATACATTCAAAACAAAATGAATGAAGCAAAAGCGGCATTTGAGAAGTCAAACAGCTTAAAAGACAATGCCATTGCTAAAAACAATTTAGCAGCTGTCGCTGGTGTTTCTGGTGACCGCACTAAATCTCGTCAACTTCTTGGTCAAGCAAAAGGAGCAGGAAGCGAAGTAAACTATAACCTCGGAATTTTGAATATCCAGGATGCGAAATATTCAGATGCTGTTTCAAACTTCGGAACGGAAAGTACATTCAACAAAGGATTGGCTCAATTATTAAACGGTGATGCAGCAGCAGCAGTTAAAACAATTGATGCTTCAACTCAAAAAGAAGCTGCTCAAGGGTATTACCTGAAAGCAGTAGCTGCAGCTCGTCAAAACAATGTTGATGCAGTTGCAAATAACTTAAAAAATGCCATCAGTAAAGATTCATCGTTGAAAGCAAAAGCTGCTAATGACCGTGAATTCTTAAAGTTTGCTGATAACGCAACATTCACTGGTGTTGTTAAATAATTCAACGCAATAAAATAATTAAAGGGCTGTCTCACGATAGCCCTTTTTTATTGGTCAAAAGGTACAGATCAAAAAGAGAAAGGATTATCAACT
The DNA here is from genome assembly GCA_947462695.1 of Flavobacteriales bacterium. Lineage (GTDB taxonomy): Bacteria > Bacteroidota > Bacteroidia > Flavobacteriales_D > Crocinitomicaceae > M0103. The sequence goes on from CANHQC010000022.1 coordinate 7,694, forward strand.
AACCTTTGAGATTTTTCTTTATTCAGTCTTAACAGCGCTATTTAACTACAACATGAAAGCACGTTTGCCAAGTTTCGTATGTCGCCCAACACCTGCCCTCTTTGCGCATCTCCCATAAAGCTTTAGCCAAAGCAAATCCCAGAAAATCGATTTCAATTGCTGAAAAAGAACGGTCTCCAAAAAATGTCTTGTATGACACATCAAAGGTCGTTCCATGAAGGTGCGAACTGTTCGTTACTGAGTTGCGGTTTCGTTTTTTTAAGCGTTTCACTGAATTGGTCGTTCGTGTTAAAGATGTCAAGGTAAATCGCGTACATTCCAAGCCTGTATTCTCTAATTTCCGATGAAATCGGTTACCTAAATCTTTTAAAAAAACCATAGCTTTTGGCGTGAGGTAAGGATAGCTGTAATACATCGTATCTAGTTCGTAATATTCGGTAGGTCCTACCCATGCCAATTCACCACGATAAATAAATGGGAGTAAATCCTTTGGTCGAGTTGGAATTTTTCCAATACCATTGTGAAAAGAGTGCTTGAGGTAATGCCTTAGTCGATCATTCAATTCTACCGCATAATTGGGTTGAACAAAACACGTCTGATCTTTTCGCTTGTGCCATTCACGGCGGATAGCATGGACCAGTTTGGAATGGGTGACAATAGTTCTATTCGTCCAGTTAGACCACCATGTCGACGGAACGAAAAGTGCGAGTGTACAACCAATAAAAATGAAATGCCAAAATCGATCCTTCTTCACATCAACAGGGATAATCTATTCAGTTTACAACTTGGGTTTTTTACCGATTCGTTCAGCATGCAATTCCCCTAAATATTCTTGCTCCACTTGTCCGGAAGTCGGTAATAGGTAGGCAGAACAATCTAAAAATTCAAGATCCATTATCGTTGAATAACCGCAAGCTGAAATAAGCAATTTTGCAGCTGAAATATATGCATCACTCGTTTTCCAGTTTGAAGAATCGACTGCTTGAATGGTAGTTGGTAAATTCAACTGATTTAATACAGCTTTCTTGCCGATTATTACTCCTGAAAACTGATTGTCAGTTTCTAAAAAGTCTCGAGCAAATTTCAACGCATATTCATCAGGCCCACTCAATACAATCACTTTTTCAATCGTCTTAGCAGGCTGTTTGGTTGCACTGAACCTGGAAAGTGGACCGATAAAACAAACTTTTTTGTGTCTAAATTCAACATTACTTAGCTCACCACTTAGCGTTCGATCTGGGTAATCAGGCACCCATAAAAAGTCAAAATGCTTCAATAACGACTGATGGATTACATTCCCGATTTTCCAAAATCCGGTCAACGGAAAACGCAATTGATGGGTAAGAAAAATAGATGTACATCTTTTCGAATAACAACCATACCGGTGATCTGAAATAACCACATCTAGTTGAAGCTCCTCAATCATTCGGTTGATTTCTGAATTCTCCTTACCGACATGTTTCATAAGCGAAAGCGAAGATCTCAATAGACTCATTTTAAACGTGCTGTCAAGCTTAAAAGTAAATGGGTAATCACTCAGGATATGCGTCTCTACAGCGGGAAAATATTCCTTAACAACAGAAATTTGATGGGAATTGCCTGCAAAGAAAAGGGTGTTTTGCTGATCAATTAACCTGTTGATTATACCAATAGTTCGCGCAACATGCCCCATCCCCCAATTCAAAGCGGTAATTAAAATACGTTTATTCGAGAGCTCTTCAGGATTCATGCCGGCCAAATATGTAAAGAATTCAGTAAAGACCAGCTAATTTTTACTAAAATCGTTGCCAATCCGAACATTGCTCGTATCTTTGATTCTTGATAATTCACTTAAAATTTGCGCTATGTTTGACAAAAACGAATTCAAGAAATACGCGACCAAACACTTGGGAATCAGCAGTATGTATATGGATCACTACATCGAATCTTCACTAACTCCTTACATCATTGAAGAGCGATCGTTGAACATGACGCAGATGGATGTCTTTTCACGATTGATGATGGACAGAATTATATTTCTTGGAACAGGTATAGATGATTATGTAGCGAATATTATCAATGCGCAGTTGTTGTTTTTGGAATCTGTTGACCCATCAAAAGACATTCAAATCTATTTGAATTCTCCAGGAGGATCTGTGTATGCAGGTCTCGGAATCTATGATACTATGCAGTACATTAAACCGGATGTGGCAACCATCTGCACTGGAATGGCTGCATCTATGGGAGCTGTTTTGATGTGTGCTGGAGCAGAAGGAAAACGCTCGGCTCTAAAACATGCGCGCGTCATGATTCATCAACCTCTTGGCGGTGCTCAAGGTCAAGCGTCTGATATTGAAATCACGGCTCGAGAAATTCAAAAATTGAAAAAGGAACTTTACGATATTATTGCGCAACATTCAAATCAACCGTTTGAAAAAGTATGGGCTGATTCTGATCGCGACTATTGGATGACTTCTGAGGAGGCGAAAGAATATGGTATGGTAGATGAAGTACTTGTTCGTAATCCAAAATAAATCAACCGCTAGTATTTAGTTGAATCATGTCGAAAAAAGATAGTGGGTGTTCCTTTTGTGGACGTTCTAGGAATGAAGTTGGTGTATTAATTGCGGGCGTTACCGGACATATATGTGAAAGTTGTGTTCAACAAGCTCATTCGATTATAAAAGAAGAGGATCTTGTTACGAATCAAGCTGCTGAATCGAAAACCGAACTTATTAAACCTGCCGAAATCAAAGCTAAATTAGATGATTACGTGATCGGTCAGGACGATGCCAAACGCGTGCTTTCTGTGGCTGTATACAATCATTACAAGCGCCTAAATCAGCCGGCAGCAACAGACGATGTGGAAATTGAAAAATCGAACGTCATCCTCGTTGGTAGAACGGGAACAGGTAAAACACTTCTAGCTAAAACCATCGCTAAACTATTAAATGTTCCTTTTTGCATTGCCGATGCCACTGTGTTAACGGAGGCCGGTTATGTGGGTGAAGATGTGGAAAGCATTCTTTCTCGACTGTTGCAAGCAGCGGATTACAACGTTAATGCTGCTCAACGGGGAATCGTATTCATAGATGAAATCGATAAAATCGCCAGAAAAAGCGATAACCCATCCATTACACGTGATGTATCTGGTGAAGGCGTTCAACAAGCGCTACTTAAGTTATTAGAAGGTTCAATTGTCAACGTACCGCCTCAAGGAGGGAGAAAACATCCCGAACAAAAGATGATTCAAATTGATACACGAAATGTATTGTTTGTGTGCGGTGGGGCATTCGATGGTATCGAAAAAATCATTGCCAATCGGGTGAATCGCCAAACGATCGGATTTTCTTCAACTGACGAGGAACGAATCGACAGCGAAGCTTTATTGAAATACATCAATCCAACAGACGTAAAATCGTTTGGATTGATCCCAGAATTAATCGGACGTTTTCCTGTCTTAACCTATTTAGAGCCATTAGACGCAGCTAGCTTGAAACGAATACTAACTGAACCAAAAAATGCATTGGTAAAGCAATACATACGTTTATTGGAAATGGATAAAGTGAAATTATCCTTTGATGCTGATGTACTCGATTTTATAGTTCAAAAGGCGATTGACTTTAAACTTGGCGCTCGGGGACTGCGTTCGATTTGTGAGGCGATACTAAATGAGGCCATGTTCGAATTACCAAGTACAGGTGAAAAACAATTCCGAGTCACATTAGATTACGCGAAAGCTCAGTTTTCCAAGTCAAAGATTGCGCAGTTGAAAGTTGCTTAATCCAAGCTAAACCGACAATACTTAATCACACTTCCCCGAGAAGTAAAAAGTTGCTCGTAATGCGTTTTGATGTGAAGAATATCGCGAATTACCGGATCTAAATCCGTCGGTAGTTCAGCGTAAAGGTTCCACGTTAATTCATGCAGTAAATAACCCTGTTGCGTAATTTCTTCCGATGTAAATTCAAAAAGAATATCAGAATCCGTCTTAAGGTGTATATGACCCGATGGTTTTAATATTTTTCTATATCGATCAATAAATGGTTTAGAAGTCAATCGTTTATTGGGCTTATTCGGTTGAGGATCCGAAAAAGTAAGCCATATTTCATCTACTTCGTTCTCAGCAAAATATTCCGTAATAAAGTCGATTTTCATACGCAAAAACGCGACATTCGATAGGTTTTCTTCCAGCGCCTGAGTTGCCCCAATGAACATTCTTGCGCCTTTAATATCCATGCCAATGAAATTCTTATTTGGATAATGCTTAGCCAGACCAACAGTATATTCACCCTTTCCGCAACCTAATTCTAACACAATCGGATGATCATTCTTGAAATAGTTTTTACGCCAATTGCCTTTTAAATCTGAAGGTTCGCCAACTTCAGGCTCGAATACATGCGGGTATTCTTTTAATAATGCAAATCGTCTTATTTTATCTTTACCCATAATCCCTACATTTCCCACTCCACTTGATAACCGGTATGCTTTCGAACATTAAAAACAATACCGCCCTCCAACATAAGGTACTGACCTTTTATTCCCTTTAATTTTCCACGAACAGTTGGAAGCGTATCAAAGGAAATAGATTTTAATTGCTGCGGATAAGTCAATACCGGATAGTCAATAGTCACAAGCTCATCGTCCTCAGTGAAAAATTGCTGAATGTCCGAAGGAAGTTGGTCATGAACTTGCCATTTCTCTTCTACCAAGTCAATTGTTTCGTCGATATCATTTTTTAACATCCGCTGCCAATTCGTCTTATCTGTGAAAAAATCTTTTAACGCGACTTCAATTCGACCGGCCTCGTATCTATTCGGTGTTACGGCCAATTTAATAGCTGAAGATGCTCCCTGATCGATCCAACGTGTGGGAACTTGAGTTGACCTTGTAATTCCTACCTTAACCGCATTCGTAGCAGCAAGGTAAACAATATGATCAGTATTGTGATGCAATTGTTCCCATTCAGGATCTCGCCCTTCTCCTAAATGTGCGCGACATAATTCAGGTTTTATAATGCAAGGTGC
>CANHQC010000023.1 GCA_947462695.1 Flavobacteriales bacterium
CAAAAGAATACAGGAACAAAAATAGTAATTTCGTTACCTTACAAAGAGGATAACATCAACACGTTTCAGGCATGAGAAAAGCACTTATCATTGACGATGAAAATCGCACGCGTGAGTTGATTGCAAAAATGATCGATTCGTTTGGATTTGATTTGGAAACGTTTCCAATTGGAGAAAATGTACAATCCGGAATAGCGGCAATTGAATCTTTGCGCCCAGACATCGTGTTTCTGGACATTCAAATGCCGGATGGAACGGGTTTTGATCTGTTAAAATCAGTTCAAAATATAAACTTCGAGGTTGTATTTATTACCGCACATGAAGAGTTTGCGATTAAAGCAATTAAATTCAGCGCACTCGATTATTTACTGAAGCCGATTGATCCAACCGAATTGAGAGAGGCCACGGAAAAAGCAATGAAGGCCATTGAAGATAAACGTGACGAGCAACAGTTCGAAGCACTTCAAAACAATATTCAGCCAACACAAAAAAAGCGCCTGGTTTTAAAAACGCAAGAAAGTGTGCATGTGGTTGAACTGGAAGAAATCATTCGATGCGAGGCAGACCGCAATTACACTTCATTCTTTCTAAACGGAGGTAAAAAAATACTTGTTTCGAAAACACTAAAAGACTACGAAATATTGTTGTCTTCTTTTCATTTTTTGCGCGTACAGCAGTCACACCTCATCAATTTAAATTTTGTAGATCGCTACGACAAAGGCAATGGTGGATCGGTAGTGATGAAAGATGGATCGCAAGTGCCATTATCCCCTGCCAAACGCGATATTTTCTTTAAAATATTAGAAACGTTATAAGTCGCATTCATCCGAATCGGGTGTTTATTCATTGATATCCATCGGATGTTCATTGAGTGGTTTAATTTGCCCCAGAAGGTTGTAGATTTAAGTTAACAATAATGGAGACAGGCTTTTCACGAGTTGTTTATGTAACTATTCGATTGGAATTGCTGCTTGGAGAGGCAGCTTTAGTTTGATGATAGAGTATAACAGTTCTTTATTCTGATCGATAGCATAACACGCGTGAAATAACCAATACATCCTTCCCGTACTACTTTGGGAGTTTGTTGAAACGCTGTCAGTATAACTTACTGCGCTTGAAAAAGGTTGATGGGGATCAACCTTTTTCATTTTTAATAGCTTTTGAAACCACTATGTTGTAACGGATTTTGTAAATCGATTTTTCGGGTTATAACGGCCTTATGTTATCTAGAACTGTACTTTATATACCACATTCGGGAAAAATCCAAGTTGATAGGTAGTATTGATGCTTTGCGTTTTGTTATCATAGCTTTGGGAAAATACGTTTTTGTGATTTGTAACATTCTGTAGATCTAACGAAATTGTTTGTGCAATTTTTCGTTTAGCACTATTCAATGTAAAACCTGTTTTCAGGTCTAAACGATAGTAATTGACATAAAAATCCGAATACGTGTCTGTTGAAAGCACCTCGCGTCCAATTGCCATCGATGCGGACAAATCGATAGGTGTAAAAGCTCTTCCGCCTGCATTAGTAAATTTAACATCTAACGAAATTCGATTTCTTTTTTGCTTACCTATCTTCCATTCTTTACCAGCAAGAATATTATATACAAACCTTCCGTTAAATGCCGTATTTCGTTCTACACCATCACTGCCTTCATAGTTCGAATTGTAAACAGAGGCCGTAAACAAGCCATAATAACCCTCACTGTAGTACTTCTCTAACGTAAGCTCTATCCCATAATTGGATCCAGTACCAGCATTGATCAAACTGTCTGTAAGATCAGTTTTGAACGTTGAGCCTGTATTTAACATGGAATAACTACTTGAGTAAGAAGTGACTGGAACATCATAAATCGATTGGTAATACACCTCTGTTTTAATCCTCCAGTCGGTGAACAACTGACGATTATAGCCCAAAACAACATGGTGACTTTTTGTAAAGTCGAGGTTTTTATTGTTGTAAACAGTTGTTCCATTATTGTCTATACTTTTCAAAAAGTAAACATTGATCGGTTGCAATTGTGAATGCAGTCCATAACCAACATTGAAGCTGCTCTTATTGGTAACATTGTAAACCAATCCTAAGCGGGGCTCAACAGATGTGGCATTGTTCAAAAAGAAATACTGCGAATGAATGCCTGCATTAACTATTAACTTGCTCGAAATTGAATACTTCAAATGAGCATATGCTTGAGCTAAATTTGTACTGCTATTATAATCCCAAATTTGTTTTTCCGGTAGGAATATTTTGTCCTTTGTTTTGTAATATAAATCTAATCCTATGATTTCATCTTGAAGTCCAACTTTGAAGAATAATCGCGAATTGATTTTTAAATTGTAATTAGTACTCAAGAAATACGTTGTTTTTGCCACTTGATTTGTTTCTCGAATGAAACTTGAATCTGCCATTTTATCATAGTCATAAGCTATTTGGTCGGTTGAAGAATAATTGATTCCGACTGTAGAAGACACATAAGATTTTACATTTAATTGTTTGTAATGATTAATACCTCCAATTCCAATCTTACTTGCAAAGTCAACTTTATTCCCCCCGCCGTAAAGCGAATTCCCCGGTCCTCCTCCAATATTAATTGTACTTGATGCTAAAACTCCGAATAAAGAAAATCTGCCTAATCTCGTATTCCCACTGTTCAATTTTAATGACAAATCCTGATAGGTAGGTGTTGCTGTTGTTCCAATATCTACGCCTACTGCCTGTGCAATTCCCGCTAACGAATAACGATAACCCACTAAATAAGAGGCATCGCTTTTTTTACTGAACGGACCTTCAGTAGTAAGTTCCAAACCAGTAATTACACCAGCCTGTATAGTAGTTTCCCTTTTTCTATTGTTACCACTTCTGAAACCAAGATCGAAAACACCTGAAATTGCATTTCCATATTCAGAAGGAAAAGAAGAGGTGAAAAAATCGGAATTCTTTAAAAGATTGGTGTTGATCGCACTTACAGCGCCTCCAGTAGTTCCAACGGAAGCAAAATGATTTGGATTTGTCACATTCATTCCATCGATTCGCCATAAAACACCAACAGGAGAATTTCCTCGGATTACAATGTCATTACGACTGTCATCAGGCGCATTCACACCTGCAAAATTTGCTGCTAATCGAGCGGGATCACTTCTTCCTCCCGCATAACGATTTACCTCCTCCATAGAAAACGTACGCACGCTAACACTGGCCAACTTATTGATTATGCTGCCCTTATTTGTTGCTTTTACCGTTATTTCACCAAGTTGTTGAAGTTCTTCTTCCATAGCAATATCAAGTATCACTTCTTTTCCTGAGGTAACAACTACATTTGGAATTATAAGCGTTTTATAGCCTGAATAACTTATTTTGATCTCATATCTATCTGGAGGAATAGGAGTTAAGGAATAATTCCCCAGAGAATCTGAACTTGACCCTAACTGTAAACTGACAATTTGGACGGATACACCAATAATGGGCGTCTGTGATAGTTTGTCTGTTATATTCCCTCGAATCGTTTGAGCGTTTTTTTGACTGAAAACAAGTGTTGGAATAAAAAAGAACATAAGAAAGCTACGCAACATAAAGAAGAAAAAAATGAATGAGCAGAATTGCTTAGACCTCTATTTAGATGATTAATCCAAATTTTTCTTGCAGCAGTTTTTAATTAACTCAAACAATTAGATCTGACCTTTACAAAATTGGTAAACTTAAAACTGTTTTATTAGTGCAAAATACTCGATGTTCTTTTTTAATGGGTAAAGTGGTAGGGTCTTCATGAGTTCTTTGACCTTAACTTCATCAATATCTTTGAAAATTAAAACAGCTCCGTTTTTTGTTTGACGTAAAAAAAGATGTTCCAAAATTCCCTCCTCTTTCCATTTCGCAACAACTTCTTGTTCGTGCTTTATTATTTCTTGGAAATTTTCAGGAAGATTTTCCGTATCGATCGTTAATATCGCTTGTATGCAATTCATATGTTTAATTGTTTAGAGTTTTTTACGTTTTCTAAGGGTTGAAAAAGTGAAGGCTCGGTCATGCTTATTTTCAATGAATGTTCGGTATATATCCGAAAGCCATGAATATGAAATGGATCTTTGAACGCACACTTTTCCGCTTCCTCTCGCGATTATGCCTTCATCATGATTATGCCTTTTGTCCGCCCAAGTGGGTTTATTTTTCTTGTTGATCTGAGTTCGTCATCAGTTGGTCCAGAAAGGATCAATTTTCCACTTTCTTTTAATGTTGAGGCCAAGGTGTAGTGTTCTCGTAACACTGGTTTTCCTTCTTCAGTGATTGGGTTTTTCCAACCGGCAAGCGTTTCTGCAAGAATGACAAAGCCATCCAGCGCTTTTTCATTTAGTATACTATCTGTATTCATGGCATGGCATTAATCTAAAAAAGGATAATCAATATATCCGGCATCTTGTCCACCATACATGGTTGTTCTGTCTGGCTCATTAAGCGCCTCATTCAATTCAAATCGTTTGGGTAAATCTGGATTAGAAAGGAACAAGGTTCCATATGAAATAAGATGTGCGTTGCCTTTTTGCAGCTCTTCTTCCCCGGATTCTTTTGTGTATCCGCAATTGGCAATAAGACAATGGTGCGTTAATTGACCAAAGGTTTCTAGGGCATTGCTCGGGTAGTGTGGAAATTTATCTGCAGGAAATGGGACATTCATAAGATGGACATAGGCTAAAGGCAAGCTGTTTATCTCGTTCATAAGCAGGGTGAATTGCTCTATTGGGTTCTGATGAACGATTCCATTGTATACGCTTGTTGGTGAAAGTCTAATGGCAACTTTATTCGGTCCGATAGCGGCAACCATTTCTTGTAGTATTTCCAGCACAAATCGGTTTCTATTTTCGTTACTTCCGCCATATTGGTCTGTTCGCTGATTGGCACTTTCTGCTAAAAACTGGTTAGGTAAATAACCAAAAGCAGCATGGAGTTCCACTCCGTCAAAGCCTGCTTCAATTGCATTAATCGCGGCTTGTTTGTAGTCTTGAATAATTTGCTCAACTTCTTCCAGCGTTAACGCTCTCGGAATTTCGTAATCTTTCATCCCCTCCATAGTGAAATGCTGTTGACCTTGAATCGCTATTGCGGATGGTGCAACGGGCAATTCTCCATTTTTTACCAATGAATGACCAACCCGACCGGTATGCCAAAGTTGGGCATAAATAACACCGTCTTTTTGATGCACCGCCTCAGTCACTTTTTTCCACGCGTCTATTTGTTCTTTCTTATATAAACCTGGAGTGAGCGGACTTCCAAGGGCTTGTTGACTAATATTGATTGCCTCACTAATGATTAGACCTGCACTTGCACGTTGTTTATAATACAATACAGTTGAATTCCCAACTAACCCATTTATGTCAGCTCGGCAACGGGTCATTGGTGCCATGGCCATGCTGTTTTTAAGTTGCTTATTTCCTAATTCTATGGGTTGCAATAATTTCATGTTCGATGTTTTAATTTAAGTTGTAAATCTACCATCAATACTTTACTTTTGAAAGTAGTTACTCGTTTGTATAGTAGTAACATAATATAAAGTAATGTTAGAAATCAATTAGTTATGAATAATAAAAAAACAAAAGTTTCTGAAAAGTCATGTTCGTTAAGGGAAGTTCTGGATATAATTGGTGGAAAATGGTCGATGCCCATTATTTATATGTTGTCCAAAGGAAAGATGCGATTCAAAGAATTGGAAAGAAGTGTAGAGGGAATAAATACGAGAATGTTGGTGAAAGAATTAAAAAACATGGAAGCCAATGGGATACTTACGCGAGAAGTTTTTGCTACAGTGCCGCCAACGGTTGAATATACCTTGACAGAAAAGGGCGAAAAATTGTTGCCGAGTATTGTGTCCTTGCACCAATGGGGCCAGGAGTTTACGGTTTAAATGGCTCTATTTTCCAAGCTTCATTAGTTTGGAGAATGAAACACTCCATTATTCAGGAAATTAATGGATTAGATTTCCTTGAATTTTTGAGGAGAAAGTAACCAAATGAAATGGAATAAAAAGGCAGCGATCAACGTCCATAAAATATCATTCCAATCAAATCTTAGTTTCCCGGCAACTTGAATAAACTCCCATCCAATTAATCCAATTACTGAAATGAGGTTTGCAGAGAGATGCCTCTTTTTATACAACCAAGTACCCGAATAATTTTTTTTGAGAACGTAAGGAATGAGCAGTACAAATAAAGCTGGAATTCCTATTGCCGGAAAAAAATTTGGTGCAACTCCTAAAAGATATTTAATTACTGAACTATCGCCGTTGTAATTTGGACGTATATTGTCTTGTATCTGGTTGAATACCATAAAACAAATTGCGAATATTAAAAACCAATAATACTGAGGTTTGAGTTTCATTTTTACCGAATAAAAAAAGGTTGCACTATACAAGTATAACCCTTTTACTTTGATCTGCTCCTCCTGCTGGGCTCACCTCCATTACGCATAGCTTCAGTCGGCACAAGCTTCTCGCCAATACAAGTCACAAAAAAAACCCATCCGAAATGGATGGGTTTTTTTTGCTCCTCCTGCTGGGCTCGAACCAGCGACCCTCTGATTAACAGTCAGATGCTCTAACCAACTGAGCTAAGGAGGAATCTTGTTTACCCGTTTGGGACGCCAAAGATAATTAAAGATTTTTTAATTCAAAACAACTAACAAATAAATTGAAGCCGGTTTTTTTAATTCTCAGATCACACTGTTAGCAGGTGATTGATCAACGTACGATAACAGGTGTACCGACTTTTATGGTATTGAATACGATTGGGGCAATTTTCGAAGGCATATTTACACATCCATGCGATCCGGATCGGGTATATATCGCACCGCCAAAACTTCGCCTCCAATTGGCATCGTGTAAGCCATAGCCTCCATAAAAGGGCATCCAATATGATACAAATGCTTCATAATCACGCCCACGAAGTACCACATTTCTCGCTTTGTATTTTATGGCATAGCTGCCTTTTGGGGTATCGCGTCCTCTTTTTAAATCGCCTGTAACTATTGCTGTTTCAAGAACGAGTATGTTGTGTTTAAACAACCACAATTTTTGTTCGTCAATCGATATTTCAACAAAATCAGTGTGCCCCAATTTAATCCCTTCTAACAAGTTAATGTTTGTCGACTCTACTGCTCGGTTCGACTTCTTCCCGGTGAATATAAGTTGTGAAATAGCTGTAAACTCTTTCATTACATTTATTCGCGGAAGAAAACCAGACTCGGAAATTGTAGTGCTGTCGCGTTGAACATCAATCAATGAAAGATCTGGTAAGGGCTTTTCTATATCCGACATCTTGGGTAAAATATATGCTAAAAAAGCAACGGTATCAATGGAAACCTGCATGGTTTTGTTTAACCTTAACCATGGTCCAAACACCTTGTGATCCAGTTTAAATTCTTCACCCTCACCCGAAATAGTCACTTCGCTTTTAAGGCACTTATCAAGCGCTTTTTTACCGGCCTTGATCTCCTCACAATCATTTAGATACTTTGGTTGAACATACGCTTGCGCTTCAGTTAAATTGACCTGCATCTTCTTTTTAAAGAAGGCCTTTTTTAAAAGTTTTCGAGTAGTCGCCGTATCAAGTTGTGCTCCTTCTATAGCCTCTACCAATTCAAACTCATTTTTTTTGTACGCATAATTTGCACTCTGCGGATGTTCAAAGGGCACGTCATACAACGTGTTTAATAGGACTGTAATTCCTGAATCTAACGTTGGGGTCTTAATTGACATCCAACGTTTACGAGTGGAATCAGATTCAATTTGCAAGTTGATTGACCAATTTTCGTTTTTTTGAATAGCTACTTCAACGGTTAAGTTAGCCCGACCGATAATCACGAATTCATGGTCTTGTTTTGATTTGTTTAATGATCCTGAGGTGTTTTCGCTATTTGACGTACAAGCAATCGTTATACACAGAAGGAGTAGTGTTGGAATACAAAAAGGATCACGTAAAGAAAGCCAACGCATTTTCTTTTTCAGTTAGAATAGATGATTTTGGCAAAGGTAGTTGAAATCTAGAAAAACGATGAATACGAAAGGCAAATTCGTCGTTTTCTAAAAACTTGATTGACTAGTAAATAAGAACTCAACCACCAAAGAATCGTTATTCAAAAAATAAACTTCGTTTGAAGGATTACTTAGAAATCATCCTCGTCTAATGTAAAATCCTCAATGGTCGTGTCAAACGGATCCTCGCATTCTTCGCGATCAACGATATCTGCTTCATAGGTTTCGTCTTCACATTTGGCCGGACGTAAAATATTGGTCTTTGAAACATTTAAACGAATTTCTGTGCGAATAAATCCGTCCTCTTGCGGATAGGCTTTTGCAAACGGCGTACCCTCTAATTCAACAAGCGCACCCCTTTTCAAAAAATCTAAAATGCGGAGATTCGCCCCTTCCTTTTTCCAAATGGTACAATTGACCCACGTTGTTTTGGTTTTGGTCTCACCCGTGCGCTTGTCTTTCCAGTTTTTATTGTGTGCCACAGGAAAATTGATGGCGATCACACCGCGTTCCATGTTCTTAACAACGGCATCTTTACCGATATTACCTATAAGTCGAGTCTCAAATACTGTAGCCATTGTTGTCGTTTTAGTCTTGTGAAAGTACTAAACTATCACCAAAATCACAAATCATTTTAAAGGTGACTGAACAGCCCTGTTTTGCTACTAACTACCTGTTTACCTGAATGATATACGCGTCCTTGAAACCGCTTTTCTGAACTTTTTCCAACTCGCGTTTGGCCTCGTCTTGAGATGCATAAACTGGTGTTCGGTACTGGTATTTGTACGCACTTGTACTGTTGACTTTTTTTCGTTCAACAGGTATCCCAATTCGTTTGAATTCTTGAATGCTTGTATCAATCGGTTCTTTGGAAGACATCAATTGAATGGCATAAGCTCCTGAAACTGGTCCGTTAATCGTCCGTTTTGCCAATGTTTCATTCGGAGTAGATTTAACAAAGGCAATGGTCGGGTGGGATTTTATGATATGCTCCTTAAACGCAGTATAAATGGAAGATGCCATTTGTTCCTGACCTTTGATCGTGTTCAAATATTGAGCTTCTTGTTCATTGGTAAGAAACCCACACTCAACCAACACGCTATTCATGGCCGTATACTTCAATACTTGCAATGAATGTTCACGGTCCTCACTGTCTTTAACTCCCCGAGAAAACCTTCCAGCACTTATGACGAATGCTTGCTCAAACGCCCGAGCCAGTGCAACCCCGCGCACTTCCTTCAGGCTGTGCACATGCGATTCTGTACCATGAACATGCTTATTGTGATTGGCATTGCAGTGAATGGAAATAAAATAATCCGCTCGAGCTGCGTTGGCTTTGTTTACACGATCTGTCAAGCTTGGGTAGGAGTCATCCGTTCGCGTGTAGATGATCTTTACATTTTGAAGGTTCTGTTCAATGTAATTTCCAAATTTTTGAGCAATTATAAGGTTGATGGCTTTCTCCGATAGCAGGTTCTTCTGTGTTGGAAGGTGTCCAGGATCACTGCCGCCATGACCAGGATCGATCACCACAGTGATGTAATTTTTTTGCGCGCTAACAGTCGTCAAGCTTGAAGTCAAGCTAAAACATACAGCAAGTATTAACACCCATTTCAAGGGAAAACGCTGAGAAAAAAGAGGATCAATTCGTTTCATAGCTTGGTGCTATACGAACACGTGAATGAAAGGTTACAGTTTGACCGAAACGCTTACTTCTTTTCAGCCGACTGCAAGAAGTCCAACAAAATGCTTGCCTTTGATTTGCCGATTACATTATTTAAGTCTTCTTCACTTGCTTCGCGTATAGCGGAAACGGTCTTAAACTGTTTCATGAGGGATTCATAGGTCTTCGGGCCAATTCCCGGAACATCGGCTAGAGACGATTGAAATGCATTTTTACTGCGTTTATTGCGGTGATGTGTAATTCCAAAACGGTGTGCTTCATTTCTCATGTGCTGAATAACCTTCAAGCTTTCAGATCGTTTGTCCAGGTAAATCGGTAAGGAATCACCGGGGAAAAAGATTTCTTCCAAGCGTTTTGCAATGCCTACAATGGCCATCTGACCTCTGATTCCCAATCGCTCAAGTGCAGTTAATGCCGAAGAAAGTTGCCCCTTGCCCCCATCAATAATGACCAACTGGGGCAAGGTCTGCCCTTCATCAATCAACCGGCGGTAGCGCCTAAAAACCGCTTCTTCCATCGTCGCAAAGTCATCTGGACCTTCGACAGTCTGCACATTAAAATGTCGGTAATCGGCTTTGCTTGGTTTCGCATTCTTGAACACCACGCATGCAGAAACAGCATTGGTTCCTTGCAAATTGGAATTATCAAAGCACTCCATGTGAACCGGAAGATCTTTTAATCGAAAATCCGATTTTATGGTTTCTAAAATACGGTTCGTGTGACGCTCAGGATCGATAATTTTCTCCTGACGTTCTTTGTCTAATTTATAGAACTTCGTATTCCGTTGCGAAAGCTCAATGAGCTGTTTTTTATCGCCTCGTTGAGGAATTGAAATCGTTAGACCTGGAAAGGAAAGATCGAGAGGAACATCTGTCAGTAATTCTGTTGACTGGCTGTTAAAGCGCTCACGAAATTCACTGATAACATAGCCCAAAATATCCGCTGCCGTTTCGTTCAATTTCTTCTTAACAGATGTGGTATACGCATGAATTATTGAACCGTCCTGAATACAGAGGTAGTTTACGTACGCGACATCATTGTCGTTCAACAAAGTGCACACATCTACTGCCCGAATACTTGGCGAAACAATGGTCGATTTGGCTTGGTACTTTTCTAAGGTGTCTACTTTTTCTTTTATCTCTTGTGCTGCTTCATAGGCTTGCTCACTTGCGAAAGTCATCATCCGCTTTTTCAACCCTTGAATAACTTGACCTATATTCCCTTTCAATAAATGGTCGATTTCGTCAATGTATTGATTGTAAGCCGATTGTTCTTGTAACCCCGCGCAAGGTCCAAGGCAATTTCCAATGTGGAATTCCAGGCAGACTTTGTACTTTTTTGTGGCGATCTTATCTGGTGAAAGGTCCAACGAACACGTGCGCAACGGATAGACTTCCTTAATGAGTGACAAGAGTGTATGCATTACTTTAACGTTCGGATAAGGGCCGTAGTAATTGGAACCGTCACGCACCAATCTTCGGGTGGAAAATACGCGCGGATACGCTTCCTTTTTGACACAGATCCAAGGATAAGTCTTGTCATCTTTAAGTTGAATATTGTACTTCGGCTGATACTTCTTAATTAGGTTGTTTTCAAGTAACAACGCATCCATTTCTGTATCGACAACGATGTACTGAAGATCAACAATTTGACGAACTAGTACAGCCGTTTTTCCATTTTCTGGCTCCTTATTGAAATAAGAATTAACGCGTTTTTTCAGGTTTTTTGCTTTACCCACATAGATGATTGTGCCTTCTTTATTGAGGTACTGATATACACCCGGTTTATCGGGTAGTGTTTGCAGTTTGACACGAAGCGAATCATTCGGTAACGCCATTGTACAAAAATAAAAAAAGGGATCTCGTGTGCGAAGACCCCTGAATTAATTAAGCTGTGAAATGCGACTAGTCTTTATTAATGATGTCGTATAACTCAACCAAGTTTGGAGAAATAATAATTTCAATTCGTCGATTTTTTGCTTTGTCATTGACATCAACCGGATGAAATTCTGAACGACCGGCCGCTATAAGTTGCTTAGGTGAAATCTTGGAATTCGTAAGAATAATATCGATGACTGATGTCGCGCGTAAAACGGATAATTCCCAATTGGATTTCGGGTGATTTGGACTTACTAATTTATCCGTATCCGTATGCCCTTCAACAATGACCTCCAACTCTTTTTCTTGTTCAAGAACTTTAGCTAATTCAATGAGTGCTTTCTTTCCATTTGGTTCCACAAGCGTACTCCCGGAAGCAAAAAGCAACTTGGCTTCCATACTGACATATATTTTTCCATTTTTCTGCACAACAGAAAGTCCTTGACTTTCAAAACCTTTCAAGGCATTAGCTACTTTAGCACGAAGCAACTTTGCCGCTTCATCTTTTCTGCGGATCAATTCCTCCAGTTCATTCACTCGTTGCTCGCGCTCAGCTAATAGTTGTGCCTTGTTCTTTAATTCCGATTCAAGCGTTATCAAGGCATCTTCTTTTCGCTGTAATTCGATGTTCTTGGCCTCTAGTTCGGCTTGTAAAGTTGCTGTTTGCTTGGCGCCAGAAGCACGAAGTTTGTCAAAGGCTTTCTCAAGGGATTGATTCTCTGTCTGAAGTTTGGTGTATTCTGCTTTCAACTGACGGAGGTCGTTCCCCATGTTGGTTGTATCCTTGATCAAACTAGCGACTTGTTTTTGCGCAATGTCATATCGCGTCTCTAAATCCTTAGCCTTCCCTTCAAACGTCAATGCATCAGATTTGTATTTTTCCAAATCCTCACTGCATTTTTTTTCACGCTCAAGTAATTCATTGTATTTCTTTGCAGGCACACATGCCAGTAAAAAGAAAACGCCCATACCAAAAATCACTGTCTTC
>CANHQC010000024.1 GCA_947462695.1 Flavobacteriales bacterium
AGAACCAGTAGCTGAAACTGCAGAAGAAACAGTAGTTGAAGCGTCTGCCGAAGAAGTAACTGAGGCTCCAGTAGCTGAAGAAACTCCTGCTGTTGAAGAAACACCAGTTGTTGAAGAAGCACCTGTGGCAGAAGAAACTCCTGCTGTTGAAGAAACACCATTTGTTGAAGAAGCACCAGTGGCAGAAGAAGCACCAGCTGTTGAGGAAGCACCTGTAGCAGAAGAATCACCTGCTACTGAAGAGACTGCTTCTGAGGAAGAGACTCCTGCAGAATAATTAAAAGATATGAATAAAGCTGACTGTTTTCAGTTAGGATATATTGCGAAACTTCACGGATTTAAAGGTGAAGTTTCGCTGTTTTTAGACGTGACTAATCCGGAAGATTACGCTACGTTGGATGCCTTATTTATCGAGTTAAACGGTCAATTAACCCCGTTTTTTGTAACAACGCTTAAGCTTAAAAATAAAGGCTTCGCGGCAGTAAAATTGGAAGGCGTAGACGATGAGGTAGATGCACGTTTGTTACTGAGAAAAAGCGTCTATCTTCCTGCAGAAATACTTCCAAAACTTTCTGGAACCCATTTTTACGATCATGAGGTCGTTGATTTTGAGGTTATTGATGAGGTATATGGATCGGTAGGTAATTTAGTAACAGTGGTTGATCTCGCTGCTAATCCACTTTTACAAATCATAAACGGTGAAAAGGAAGTCCTTATTCCACTTATCGATGGATTGGTGAAAGCGGTTGATCGAAAAAACAAACAATTGATCATCAAGGCTCCTGAAGGGTTGATTGAATTGTATCTGGGTTGAATCATTCTTTTGCTTACCTTCCAAAACAAAATCCATGAGTAAAATATACATTACTTTCATCCTTTGGTTGTTTTCTATCTCCATCAACGCACAAGTAACGTTCAATAACAAATATTACGAAGACGATGCCTTACGTGCAGAGGATTTAATAATTGACAGTAATGAATTGATCGTTATTGGCAATAAACACATGGGGTTCCCCGGTTTTGAAGGTTTTCTCCATCGGATTGATCAAAACGGTGTATTGATAGCTTCGAAGATTTACAATTCACAAGGTGGCCTGCGATTAACTAAGATTATTCAATTAGCAGATACTACTTTTTTCGCTATTGGAGAACTAATCAATCCACAATCACAAGTAAAAAATGGGTTATGTCTCCGACTGAACAGTCAAGGGGATACCATTTGGACAAAAACATTCGCTTTTGGATCGTTTGATGTCGTAGCTAAAGATCTTTCGCAGGTAACTGATTCGTTAGTTGTTGTAGTTGGTGATGCAGGTCCCCACGGATTTGTTTTAGGATTACGTCCATCTGGAGTATTGGAATGGAGTTGGGTTAAAGAATCGGGTGCTTCAGAAATAAACACCTTTAATGCGTTAGCAAACGATACCTTAGGTAATTTCCTTGTAGCGGGTGCGTATTCCAGCCAAATGGTCAATCCATCAGGTATTCTGTTGAAAGTAGATACGACAGGGTTGATAATCTGGTCGAAACAGATTGATGGCATCTCTTCTTTCCGGGAGATTCATTCAACGGCAAATGCACTCTATGTATTCGATGATGCCAGTTTGGTCTTGTCCAAAATAGATTTCAATGGAACCATCCAATGGTCAGGATCATATACAAGTTTTTTTACGGAAGGATTGGGGAATGATTTATCCATTTCAGAGGATACTTCTGGTCATATTTTATTGACAGCTAATGATGGGTTTTATGGGAACCTCGTTCAACTTGATGAAGTTGGTAATATCCTGAATAACCAGCAGGTTATTGGTAAATCAATTAACGGGCAATTCAAGGCCGATGGAACCTTAATTGTTTTAGGTAATGGTCCGGTTTTAGGGGTGAAATCGAGTTTTGTTCAAATACCACATTATGGTGTAACGAGTGGGCCGGGATTCTGTTCCTTTAGCACCTCACCTGTATTTGCAACAACGAGTTTTAACCTTTCTGCGATTACATTTATACCAAATGGTGTACTTTCTGAATCGTTGGTCCCTATTTCTGTTAATTCATCCATTGCACTTCAGGAAGAAGGATGCATTGAAATTTTAGGAGGAACAAACGAATTAGGTCAGGAAAACGGCTTCATATTAGTTCCAAATCCGACAAGTGGAACGTTTGCGGTAACAGGGTTGATTTCGGAAAATGTATCAATTTCCATTCTTGACACAAAAGGCAGTGAGATTTTTGTTGGAAACCTCGCTGAAACAGGAAGTCAACTGGATCTTTCTTCTTTTGAACCAGGTTGTTATTTTGTGAGAGTTGGTAATAACTTCCAAAAACTAGTCTTGACGAAGTAATTCACTTTTTATCCATGTCAACCTCTGTTTTTAGATTCAAACATTTTGATGTCCGGCATGAAAATTCAGCGCTAAAAGTCGGGGCAGACGCCATGATACTCGGTGCGTTAGTAGAAGGGGGTGATGCCAAAACAGCCATTGATATCGGAGCAGGGACTGGCGTGCTTTCGCTGATGGTCGCGCAAAAGAACCTTGCAGCCCACATTCATGCAGTAGAAATTGATGAAAAAAGTTTCCTCGATTGCCAGTCAAATTTTTCAGTATCCCCATGGCCAGATCGCTTAACAGCCATTCATTCAGATATTTGTTCATTCAATCCTTCCGAAAAGTACGACTTGATCATTTCCAATCCACCATTTTATTCGAACAGTTTAATCAATGCTGATCAGCGAATAGCACGCAGCAAACATGAGGAGTTTCTGCCTATTGGCAACGTAGTCGATTGGGTAGCAAGAAACATGAGCGATGCCGGTTCATGTTGGTTAATTTGGCCTTTTCAGGCCGTTGATTTGCTTATTGCTACGTTGGATCAACATCAATTGACCTTACATCAACAAATTGACATTTACAGTAAACCCAATAGGCCTTCCCGTGTGGTCGTTCAATTCGGAAAAGAGCCAAAGAAATTGCTCAAATCAAGTGTTGTTATCCGTCAAGATGATGGCAATTACACAGAGGAATACATTGGATTAACACGCGACTTCCATGCTGTTGATTTGACTATCAAAAAGTTCAACCGTTAATTCGGGCATTTTTCCTTAAATAAATCGAAAACTTTCTCGCATTTTCTGCTTCATACATCAAATGAAACGATAAATTTGCAGGTGATTTTTCTTTGTTGTGTAATTGATTTCGATTGATTGAACCAAAGAAAAAAGGTAAAAAATTGATTTTTAAACTGTTAGCACTATGAAAACAGGTGGGGTAGATTACCTTCCGATCTTATTGCAAATCGGAATCATTGGTGGATTCGTAGCCTTTGTGTTAGTTATTACGCACTACTTAGGTCCTCGACTCAAATCACAAACGAAAGATGCCAATTGGGAGTGTGGGATTGAATCCCAAGGAAATGCTCGTTTTCCTGTCTCAATTCGGTACTTTATGACAGCGATTCTATTTGTTCTTTTTGACGTAGAAGTTATTTTCTTCTATCCCTACGCTGTGAATTTTAAGGCGCTCGAACTGGAAGGATTGTTAGCTGTGATTCTATTTGTAGCCATGTTTCTTACAGGATTTTTCTATGTACTTAAAAAGGGAGCATTAGAATGGGAAAGATAGAAGATTTAAAAGTGATTAATGGTGAAGGTTACCAATTAAGCACACTCGAAAAAGTAATAGCAAGCGCCCGTGCAAATTCCATGTGGCCGCTACCATTCGCAACATCCTGCTGTGGAATTGAATACATGGCAACAATGGGAAGTAATTACGACTTGGCCCGTTTTGGTATGGAAAGAATGTCCTTTTCTCCACGTCAGGCCGACTTACTTATTGTTGCAGGTACCATCAGTAAAAAATTAGGCCCGGTGCTTCGTCAGGTGTATGAGCAAATGGCAGAGCCGAAGTGGGTGCTTTCTGTTGGCGCATGTGCTTCTTCAGGAGGGATTTTTGATACGTACTCTGTTTTACAAGGAATTGACAGGGTAATTCCAGTGGATGTGTATGTTCCAGGATGTCCTCCTCGACCAGAACAAATTATCGACGGCATCATGAAAATCCACGATATGGCACGCAATGAACCATTAAGAAGAAGGTATTCTGATGAATACAAAGCATTATTGAACCAATACAACATTGAAGGTCATGAGTAAACAGTTGACCAACGAATACGTTTCTGAATTGTTGACCAAAGAGTTCGGAGAGGCAGTTTTAACTGTTGAGAATCCATACGGATTGTTAACGGTCGAAATTTCGCCTTCGAAAATCCACGAAGTAATTTCGTGGTTAAAAAGTCACACGGAACTTGCAGTGAGTTATTTAACCAATCTAGGAACCGTTCATTATCCGGAATCGACAGGACGAGAAATCGCAGTGGTTTATCACCTCCATAGTTTAGTGAATAATTTCAGAATTCGCTTAAAAGCTTTCCTCCCAATAGAAAATCCTGAAATTAAATCAATTGTTGATTTGTATGCTGGTGCCAACTGGATGGAAAGAGAAACCTATGATTTTTATGGTGTGCAGTTCATCGGTCACCCGAACTTGGTCCGTATTCTCAATGAAGACAGCATGGATTACTTTCCAATGCGAAAAGAATACCACCTGGAAGATGCAACCCGAGAAGATAAAGACGATCGCTTTTTCGGAAGATAAACAACGAAGTTATGAGTAATCTGAAAAATACTAACGCGAAAAGCCTGTTTCCAAATCAAGTTGAGTTGGATAATATGGATGGTGAAATCGCGACATTGAATCTTGGTCCGACGCATCCTGCAACGCATGGTATATTCCAAAATGTATTGAAGGTTGATGGTGAGAAGATCCTTTCATCGGAGCAAACGGTAGGATACATTCATCGTGCCTTCGAAAAATTAGCTGAACGTCGTCCTTACAATCAAATCACTCCAATTACGGACCGGTTGAACTATTGTTCTTCACCGATTAATAACATGGGGTGGCACATGACTGTCGAGAAATTAATTGGCACTGAATTACCCAAACGCGTTGAGTACATGCGGGTGATCATCATGGAATTGGCTCGAATTGCTGACCATTTAGTGTGTAACTCAGTAATTGGTGTAGATACCGGAGCTTTAACAGGATTTACCTATGTGTTCCAAGAGCGTGAAAAAATCTATGAATTGTACGAGGAGGTTTGCGGTGCTCGTTTGACGACAAATGTTGGTAGAATAGGAGGTTTTGAACGTGACTTTTCTCCTGAGTTTCACCGAAAATTGAAAGACTTCTTGCGCACTTTCCCTAAAGTATTTAACGAATTCGATAGCTTGTTGTCGCGCAACAGAATTTTTATGGATCGCACAATTGGTGCTGGACCGATTTCTGGGGAACGTGCGTTGGAGTATTCATTTTCTGGTCCGAATCTTAGAGCAGCGGGTGTTGACTATGACGTGCGTGTGATGAATCCATATTCCTCTTATGAAGATTTCGATTTTATCATACCTGTTGGTACTCAAGGTGACACCTACGATCGTTTTCAAGTTCGGCAAGAAGAGATTCGTCAAAGTTTACGAATAATCGAACAAGCATATAATAATCTGCCTGAAGGATCTTATAAAGGTGATGTTCCTGATTTTTACCTTCCTCCGAAAGAAGACGTTTACAATAACATGGAGGCGTTAATTTACCACTTCAAAATAGTGATGGGTGAAACCGATGTTCCAAAAGGTGAAGTATACCATGCGGTTGAAGGTGGGAATGGTGAATTGGGGTATTACCTCATTTCAGATGGAGGTCGATCACCTTACCGTCTCCAATTCCGACGACCTTGTTTTATCTATTATCAAGCTTACCCGGAAATGATTACCGGACAAAATATCAGTGATGCCGTTCTTACATTAAGTAGTTTGAATGTAATTGCTGGTGAATTAGACGCTTAAGTTATGGGAAGTACACACATCGATCTTTCAAAAAGACATACCGAAAAACCGGCATTTAGTCCAGAACGAATGGCCGAAGTTCAAGCACTTATTGCGCAATATCCTGAAGGAAAACACAAAAGTGCGCTTATACGCATCTTACACATGGCCGAAGAGGATTTCGGTGGGTGGTTGAGTATTGAAACCATGGATTACGTCGCTGAAGTTTTAAACATTCAGCCGATTGAGGTGTATGAAGTTGCTACGTTTTACACCATGTTTAACCTTGAACCGACCGGAAAGTATGTGTTTGAGGTTTGCCGTACAGGACCATGTATGCTTGTTGGCAGCGATCAAATCATTGAGTACATAGGTGAAAAGTTAGACATCAAAGTAGGTGAAACAACCAAGGATGGTATGTTTACACTTAAAACCGCAGAATGTCTTGGTGCATGTGGATATGCTCCAATGTTGCAATGCGGTAAAAAGTACCACGAACACTTAACAAAGGAGCGCGTAGATGAAATCATTGCATCTTACCGTGCTGGTGAAGTTCCAAATTGATCTTAAGCTATGGGAAGAAGATTACTCTTAGAACACGATAACGTACCCGGAATAGAAACGTTTGAGGTATACCGTAAACAAGGTGGTTACCGTTCTGTGGAAAAAGCATTAAAATCCATGTCACCAGAACAAGTGGTGGAAGAAGTTCAAAAGTCTGGCCTTCGCGGTCGTGGTGGTGCTGGATTCCCAACTGGAATGAAATGGTCATTTTTGGCAAAACCTGAAGGTGTTTCACGGTACCTATTATGTAATGCGGATGAATCTGAACCAGGTACATTCAAGGATCGTTACTTGATGGAGAAAATTCCACATTTATTGATTGAAGGGATGATTGTTTCGAGCTACGCGCTGGGTGCAAACACATCGTATATCTACATTCGCGGTGAGTACATGTGGGTGCTCGATATTCTTGAAAAAGCAATAGCAGAGGCGTATGCCAGTGGATTTTTGGGTAAAAACATTTTAGGTTCGGGCTACGATTTAGACCTTTATGTCGCTCCGGGAGGAGGTGCATACATCTGTGGTGAGGAAACAGCCTTGATTGAATCCCTTGAGGGAAAACGTGGTAATCCACGAATGAAACCGCCATTTCCTGCAGTTAAAGGGTTATGGGGTTGTCCGACAGTTGTAAATAACGTGGAAAGTATCGCTGCTGTTGTTCCCATTGTAAACGATGGTGGTGATGAATACGCTAAAATCGGTCTTGGTAAAAGTACAGGTACTAAATTGATCTCCGCAGGAGGTAACTTGGTTCGTCCAGGAGTTTATGAAATTGAAATGGGTATCACGGTGGAAGAATTTATCTACGGAGACGATTATTGCCGCGGTATTGCAAATAATAAAAAATTAAAAGCGTGTGTTCCTGGTGGTTCATCGGTTCCAATTCTACCCGCTCATTTGGTTACCAAAACGGCGGCAGGTGAAGATCGTTTAATGACATATGAAAGTTTGGCAGACGGTGGATTTGCCTCAGGTTCAATGCTCGGATCTGGTGGATTCATTGTGTTTGATGAAGATCAATGTATCGTTAGAAACACATGGAATTTTGCCCGTTTTTACGCGCATGAATCGTGTGGACAATGTTCACCATGCCGCGAAGGAACAGGTTGGATGGAGAAGGTGCTTTACCGACTTGAACACGGTCAAGGGAACATGAGAGACATCGATTTGTTGGCTGAAATCAACAAGAAAATTGAAGGAAATACGATTTGTCCGCTTGGTGATGCTGCGGCATGGCCTGTCGCAGCTGCGATTCGCCATTTCCGTGAGGAATTTGAATGGCACGTCAATCATTCAGAAGAAGCTCAAAAAAGAAATTACGGACTATTGAAAGAAGTGGCTTCGGCCTAAATAAAAAATACAACTGGTTATGGTTAAAGTTACCATTGATGATGTACAAATTGAGGTAGAACCGGGAACTACCATCCTTAGTGCAGCCCGTCAAATTGGCGGTGATGTTGTTCCACCTGCAATGTGTTACTACAGTAAGTTACCAGGTACAGGTGGAAAATGCCGCACGTGCTTGGTTGAAGTAGCGCAAGGTTCTGAAAAGGATCCACGTCCAATGCCAAAACTTGTGGCTTCTTGCTCAACACCTGTCATGGACGGTATGGTGGTGAAAAATAAAACGAGTGAACGCGTGCACGATAACCGTGGGGGCGTAGTAGAGTTTTTATTGATTAATCACCCATTGGATTGCCCGGTTTGTGATCAAGCAGGGGAATGCCACTTGCAGGATTTAGGTTATGAACATGGATCAGCAAAGACGCGTTACGAAGAAGAACGCCGCAAATTCGATCCGATTGACATAGGCAATAAGATTAAGTTACATATGAACCGCTGTATTCTTTGTTACCGGTGTGTGCATGTAGCTAATCAATTAACAGATAAGCGGGTACATGGTGTACTTCACAGAGGAGAGCATGCAGAAATCAGTACATATATTGAAAATGCCATAGAAAACGATTTCTCCGGAAACATGATTGACGTTTGTCCAGTTGGTGCATTAACGGATAAAACCTTCCGATTTAAAAGTCGTGTATGGTTTTTGAAGCCAATGGATGCGTCATGTTCGTGTACAAAGTGTTCAGGAAAAGCTGTCGTATGGATGTTTGGAAATGAAATTTACCGCGTAACAGCTAGAAAAGATGCATACGGTGAAGTGGAAGATCAAGACGGTAAAGCAGGATGGATTTGTAATGACTGTCGCTTCGATAGAAAGGATGTGAGTAATTGGACAATAGAAGGTCCAAGAAAAATTAATCGTCATTCTGTCATTTCTCAAGGACAATACTTAAGTCCGCGTGATACTCAAAAACAATTGACTGATGGAAACAAGTGAATGGATTGAAAAATTTGTGTTAATCGTCATACTGTTCCTCGTTACATTAGGAATAGCTGCATATTTAACGTATTTCGAAAGAAAAGTAGCGGCTTGGTTTCAAGATCGTATTGGTCCAGATCGTGCAGGACCTTTTGGAATTTTACAACCCCTTGCCGATGGTGGGAAATTATTCTTTAAGGAGGATTTCATCCCATTCGCAGCAGAGAAATGGTTGTTCATTCTGGGACCAGGTATCGCCATGTTTACGGCATTAATGACTGGAGCTGTTATTCCATGGAGTACTGATCTGGTGCTTTTTGGACAGGAGATTGCACTTCAAGTGGCTGATGTAAATATTGGGATTTTGTTCATAATGGGGTTCCTTTCAATTGGTGTGTATGGAATTATGATTGGTGGTTGGGCATCTAACAACAAATATTCCCTGTTCAGTGCGATTCGCGCGAGTTCTCAAATGATTTCATACGAATTAGCTATGGGTATCGTGGTGATTACCATTGTCATGATGTCCGGAAGCCTCAGTTTGCGAGACATTACCAATGCTCAACATGGCATGAATTGGAATGTGTTCTACCAGCCCGTTGCGTTTATAGTGTTCTTTGTATGTGCGCTTGCAGAAACAAATCGCGCACCATTTGATTTACCAGAATGTGAAAGTGAGTTGATTGGTGGTTACCATACCGAGTATGGTTCCATGAAAATGGGATTCTACCTCTTTGCTGAATACGTGAGTTTGTTTACGTCGTCAGTAGTAATAGCGGTGCTTTTCTTTGGAGGATATAATTTCCCAGGAATGGATTATTTTGAAGGTAATACACTAGCGTTACTTGGATTAGGTGCACTATTCCTTAAGACATTCTTTTTTGTATTCGTCTTCATGTGGATTCGTTGGACCTTGCCGCGATTCCGTTTTGATCAATTAATGCACTTAGGTTGGAAAAGCCTTATCCCCATTTCACTTATAAATATGTTGATTACTGGAATAGTGACTGCATTTAACGAAGGCTGGTTTTAATCAATAGGAAATGACTATGCAAAGTTTATCCAATAGAAAAAAAGTGGTATCCAAAAAGGAAATGACCTTTATGGAACGCATTTACCTTCCTGCCATTTTTGGGGGAATGTGGATTACATTCAAGCACCTTTTTCGTAAAAACAATACGTTAAAGTATCCCGAAGAAACTCGTGAATTCGCACCTGTTTATCGTGGGCAACATGTACTGAAGAGAGATGAAGAAGGTCGTGAAAACTGCACGGCTTGTGGATTGTGCGCAGTAGCTTGTCCTGCTGAGGCAATTACAATGGTTGCAGGCGAACGTGAACGAGGTGAAGAAAACCTTTACCGCGAAGAAAAATACGCTGAGGTATATGAAATCAATATGCTTCGTTGCATTTTCTGTGGATTGTGTGAAGAAGCATGCCCGAAGGAAGCTATTTTCTTAACCGATCGAATTGTCCCATCCAACTTTGAACGCGATGGATTTGTCTATGGAAAAGATAAGTTGGTAGAGTCCATGGATGACAGAATTGATATCACGAAACGCCAACACACAGGTAAACGAGGAGTAATATGAGTTTAGAATTAATCGCAACCCTGCTCGGGGGATTGACCATCGGTTCGGCATTGATGGTTGTCATCAGCAAACATCCTGTAAGAAGCGTGCTGTATTTAGTACTCACGTTTTTCTTGATTTCCTCCAATTACATATTAATGAATGCGCAGTTCATTGCCATTGTGAATATCATTGTTTATGCTGGAGCCATAATGGTACTTTTCCTTTTTGTACTCATGTTGCTTAATCTAAACACTGAAAATGAACCAAAAAGTACCTTGTTAGTAAAAGTATCTGCTGTAATTGCTGGCGGACTTTTATTTACAGTGTTAATTGCGGCATTGAGAGAAGGAGTGGTCATGGCTCAGCCAGGAATTATAGATGCCAACGATCAAGGTTTAGTTGAAAATCTTGGTAGGTTATTGTTCACGAAATACGTGCTTCCTTTTGAAGTGTCTTCTGTACTATTTATAGCCGCAATGGTAGGTGCAGTGCTTATGGCGAAACGCGAAAAACAAACAGTAGATTAATATGGTATTGTCAAGTATTTTTCAGCAAGGCGTATCGATAGAGTATTACATAGTACTTAGTTCGGTATTGTTTATTATAGGTGTTGTTGGTGTATTGACCAGAAGAAATGCCATAATTCTGCTAATGTGTATCGAATTGATGTTAAATGCAGTAAACCTTTTGCTTGTTGCATTTTCAACCTACTTTGGTAAAGCGGACGCTCAAATTTTCGTCTTTTTCATCATGGTGGTGGCAGCAGCAGAAGCAACAGTCGGATTATCCATCCTGATTCTTGCCTACAGAACATTGCGTACTACGGATGTTGGAATCTTTAATAAATTAAAAGGTTAATCCATGTCAACAGCTCAATTGATAATAACGATTCTAGCACTGCCGCTTTTTGGTGCTTTAATCAACGGAACCGTAGGTAAGCATTTACCGAAAGTAGTGGTGGGGTCAATCGCAACAGGTGTGATGTTTGCTTCATTTGCACTGGCATTCACGGTGTTTTTAGGGTTGCATAAACAAGAGTTTATACACTTGTTTACCATGCTCTCGTTTGATTTTCTGCAATTAAATGCACGTTTACAGGTAGATTCACTTTCCATTTGGATGACAATGATTGTGACAGGTGTAGGTGCATTGATTCACTTGTTCTCAATGGGATACATGAGCCACGATAAAGGGTACCACAAGTTCTTTACCTATTTGAATTTGTTCATTTTTGCAATGCTTATTCTTGTCCTCGGAAGTAATTATTTTATGTTGTTCTTTGGTTGGGAAGGTGTGGGTATATGCTCTTATCTCTTAATTGGTTTCCACTACTCCGACAAGGAGAAAGGAATGCTAAACGGATTGGCAGCGCGCAAGGCGTTCATCATGAATAGAGTAGGTGACCTTGGACTTTTAATTGCGCTATTTCTTATGCTGATTCATTTCGGATCATTGGAATACGCAGACATTGCCAACCAGTTATTGGTTAATGAGGTAACAATTTCCAATTGGGCTATTTTTGGTATCACACTTTTCTTATTTGTTGGCGCGACCGGAAAATCTGCTCAGATTCCATTGTTTACTTGGTTACCTGATGCCATGGCTGGACCAACGCCAGTTTCTGCATTGATCCACGCTGCAACAATGGTAACGGCTGGTATATTCTTAGTTGTTCGTTCTAATTTCTTATTTGAATTGGCACCGTTGACGCAAGATATCATGTTGTACATCGGTTTGGCTACTTCTTTGGTGGCTGCTTTTATAGCCTTAAGACAAAACGACATTAAGAAAGTACTGGCTTATTCGACTGTTTCTCAGCTTGGTTTGTTGTTCGTAGCGCTCGGAATGGGAGCTTACACGGCTGCGATGTTTCACGTTACCACACATGCCTTTTTCAAAGCCTTGTTATTCTTGGGATCAGGAAGTGTCATTCACGCGATGAGTGATGAACAAGACATTCGAAAAATGGGTGGATTGAAAG
This sequence comes from Flavobacteriales bacterium, assembly GCA_947462695.1. Taxonomy (GTDB): domain Bacteria; phylum Bacteroidota; class Bacteroidia; order Flavobacteriales_D; family Crocinitomicaceae; genus M0103. Next base: position 12,315 of record CANHQC010000024.1, read on the forward strand.
CGTATATTCCAATTACCCACATCACTTTCCTCATTGGAACGCTTGCTATTGCTGGATTCCCGTTGTTATCAGGATTCTATTCAAAAGATGAGATTTTAGCACATGCGGTTATCCACAGCCCTGTGCTGTATGGAGTATTAATGGTTTCTGTTGCAATGAC
>CANHQC010000025.1 GCA_947462695.1 Flavobacteriales bacterium
AAACGGCGCTTTCCCTGCGGTTGGTTTGCGCACGAAAGCAACTGTTGTTGATACAGTTATTCTAGGAAAACCAGCACTTAAAGCGGGACTCAAGGAAGGCGATCAAATTGTATCGATTAACAACGAGTCGGTGGCATTTTACGATGATATACAGCGTCACTTGTACAATGCGAAGGGCAAAGCTGCTGCAATCGTTGTAAAACGTGATGGGAAATTGGATACACTGGCATGCAACGTATTGGCTGATGGAACAATCGGTTTTGCGGTTGAAATGAAAAACTTCTTGGATGAAGCGAGCATCAAGCAAGTTCATTACGGATTTGGTGAAAGTGTCGGAAAAGGAATCGATCGTGGGTTTCATACATTGAGTGATTACATCGCACAGATGAAATTTTTGTTTACTGAAAAAGGTGCCTCTTCGATTGGAGGATTCGGAACGATTGGAAATATGTTTCCCGCCGTTTGGAATTGGGAAATTTTCTGGATGAATACCGCGCTGATTTCAATCATTCTCGCTTTCATGAATATTTTACCTATTCCAGCATTAGACGGTGGACACGTTGTCTTCTTGCTTTACGAAATGATCACAGGTAAAGAAGCACCGCAAAAAGTATTGGAATATGCCCAATATGTTGGATTTATTTTACTTATGACCTTGCTTATTTACGCCAACGGAAATGACATCTACCGATGGATCTTTGGTGGATAGTTTGTATGACAAGTGAGGTGTGAGAAATGAGAAATCAATAAAAAGTCAAATGAAGAAATTAATTTTATTCGCATCAGTTATTTTACTAACTGTTTCAGGGTGGTCTCAAGTTACTGAAGGACATATTAGTTATAAAATTGATCTGACGTCTGACAATCCAGACATGCAATCTGCACTTTCCATGATGCAGGGATCGATGCTGGATATTTATTTTATGGGGGCATCCACTCGTGCTGAAATGAAAATGGGTTCCATGATGAATGTCACCTCCATCACAAACGAAAAATCTGGCGATGTCTTGATGTTAATGAGCGGTATGATTGGCTTCAACGCTATTAAAACGACACTTAGAGAGTTAGAAGCTCAAAATCAGGAGGCTCCAAAAGTTGATATTTTACTTACAGATGAGAAGAAAGAAATTCTTGGGTTTGTTTGTAAAAAGGCAATGCTAACAGATGAACAAGGCAATGAGTCGACTTTCTGGTATACGGAAGAAATAATTGCTTCTAAGAAAGGTCAAAATTACTTGAATGATAAAGTTCCCGGATTTCCGTTAGAATATGACATCAACAACTCCGGATTTAAAATGACTATGATTGCTTCTTCCGTTGTCAAAACACTTAAGAAAAATGAGCAAAACGAATTGTTCAATCTTACAGTACCGGAAGGGTACAAAGAAATGACTCTAGAGGACCTGAAAAATATGGGAATGAATTAACACAAGGAGCCACTAGGCTCCTTTTTATTGAACCCTTATAAACTGTATTTTTTCATTTTTTGTCTTGCGCTGAACCTGTACAACGTAGTTTCCATACTTCAAGTTAGCTACATCCATGTGAATGGCATGAACACCCGAAGCAAGTTCCCCTTCATATACCGACTGCACTTCGCGTCCATTTATATCGACAATACGAATTGAAACACGTTCCTCTTTGTCCATTGGCAAACGCAAGGTAGTGGAGGTTGTTGCGGGATTAGGGTAAAGCAGAAGTGACTGCAATTCATCTTCCTCTTTAATGCCGAGATTACAAGAGTTCAATACCGGATAATACGTCACAGAATGTTCAAACAAGGTCTGTATCTCAGTCGTGTCTACTTGAAACCAATCTTTCAATACAGATGCATACACATCTCTGAAATCAACTTGCATTGGAATTCCAGCTTGATTAACAATCTGATTGGTTACCGTTGGGTTTTGACCCATAATTCCTGAACTTACACAGGCTCCAAATAAAAACAAGGGTGCTGCATCGCCGTGATCGGTTCCGTCACTGGCATTTGACGCAATTTGACGTCCAAACTCAGAAAACGTCATCCCAGCAACTCGGTGTTCTAAATTCAACAACTGCAAATCATCTTGAAAGGCATGAACTGCGTCAGAAAGTGTCTTCAACAAATCGGCATGAACTCCCGTTGAGTGATTCGTGGGATTGACTTGTCCATCATGCGTGTCGAAACCGTTAATGTTTAAAATGTATACTTTAGATTTAAGTCCACCTGAAATCATTTGAGCAACATACCGCAACTGCACCGCAATCGGATTGTTTGAATCGTAAAGCGTTGAAAGGGTGTTTCCTGCATTTGCTGCTGAATTGATCTGATCACCATATTCATTGGTTTGTTCAATCAGCGTCGACAAATACGCCATGTGATCACCAAAATAAGTTCCATCGTTGACCTGTGCACTTGAAATTAGGTTCACAGTTGCAAAAGGATCACTTACGGCATGCGAAAAATTGGCCATTAACCCTTGACAAGTTGAGGAAACTTCAAATCCCATACTAATAGCAAATGGATCAGGATAAGTGGCATTCGGATAATCCTCCGGATAATTTGGGTAATTCGCATCAAAATGTCGACCGAGCCAACCCCTGGTTTCATTTGGATTTAACATACCGGTAGACCAAATGTCCATTGACCGGAAATGCGAACGGTTTTGTTCTGGATACCCCACATTCTGGATGATCCCTAATTTTCCTGCATTGAACATATTTTTCATTCCCGTCATAACTGGATGAAATCCAACTTCCGCGGTCAAAGGGAGAATGGCTGTTTCTTCAATGATGATATTTGGACGTTGAACGACGAGTTGATCGTACTGATCGAGCGGAATTACAGTGTTTAATCCATCATTCCCCCCATTTAATCGGATAATAACCAACACGCGGTCTTCGGCGCTTTTAGGTACATCGAATAATTTCTTCGCTATACCTTGTAACTTAATATCGTTTAATAGAATTGGTGCTGAAACGGATGCAAGCGATACATTCTTAAGAAATTTCCTTCTTTTCATAGCTCAGCTTATTAAATGGTTTGAAATTCTGGCATGACGAAAACCCGAAACAACACTTGTTCTACCTTTTGCCTTACGGGAGTAGAAACATTGATATTCGTTGGATCAGCGAGGTAAGCATTGTAATCTACCGTCCATTCAAAATCGGGCAATCCCCCTGTTAGAATCGACTTCAACACCGCTTTTTGTATGGCATTAATGGGTTTTGGACAAAACACTTCACAAATGTCATTGATGACAATTACGGGATCTGACGGTACAGACAAGCCATTCACAAAAGCCAATGCATTGATCTTGAAGTTTTGGTTGTTAAAGGCTATACCCGTAAATATGGTTAAATAGGCCGCTAAATCAAACCGTGTCTTGATGTGCGTGGAATTCACCCACAATTGTGAAAATGCCGGTGCTTGATAATACGCACTCCATCCAGCAACACTCGGGGGGGCTAAATATGCTTGTCCCATCGTTTCCCCGAAAAAATAGGTCGACAGGTACATGTTGGCATTTGTTTCCAAATTAAATGTGGGTGCTGATGAAGTTGCATTCAACTTACCAAACAAAATTTCAATTGGACCACGGATAATCGAACCTCTTAACGCCACATCGTAGAAATGTTGACTGGTTAAGAGTTCTTGCATGACCGGTAAAATACTGTAATTATTGGCAATCAATGTACTCGCCATTTCTTGAATAACGGTAGCTTGTACTGCTGGAGTAATATCGTAATTCACAAAATACCTATACAATTTCGTACAAATGTATGTGGCCACTTGTGGTTGCTGGAAAATAATGTCAATGTAATTGGAATATTCTGTTGCTCCGGCACTAGAGACGGTTGCATTTCCGAAGTGATAAGACAGCTGCTTGTTCGTGTTATCATGCAATAAGGAAAGAAATGTCGCTACAGGTGAAGTCATCGTATCACTTCTTAATCCATCTACGATATAACCTGTTAAAATTTTTGCTCCAGCGGCTACATCTTCCTCTGTGTAATGAGAATAATCTCCAGGACCTATCTGCGGACCTTTTCCTATTGTGAATAATTCCAACAACTCTCGCGCATAATTCTCGTTTGGGCTAAACACATTGTTGGTTGCGCCATTCAGGAAAAGTAACATGCATGGATCGATTGTAACGTCTTTCACAAGCTGTTTAAAATTACCTAAGGCATTGTTGCGCAACAGCATATGGTAATTGTACGTAGCTCTGGAATCGAACGTTGCGGTTGCCCCAAAATGATTAATCCAAAACAACGTCATTTTCTCTACAATGCTCAATTGTTGGTTATTCAATCGCTGCATAGACCAAGCTGCAAGTGAAAGCAAACGCGTAGTTTCTGTCGTTTGAGCTGCCGTTGCATTGACCGGATATACACTATTTATCCATGTGGTACCAACTGCCGATATTCCATCAGCTGGATCATATGTTACAGGTGGAGATACGCTTGGTAGTTGCAGTAGAGAACTAACCGTTGCTGCCATTCCATTGCTCACCGCAGATAAAATTTGCTGATTTGTTGCACCAAACATAGTGCGCCTAAGAAGGTGCGCTGCTTGAGCTTTTGTACACGGACCAGTATACGGACTCATACTTAACGATACTGGCTCCTCGATGGGTTGATTTGGAATCATTACGTAGTAATTAGTTAGCCAATGTACGAAAAATGCGCGCTAAACAGCTATGACTCTTCCATTTTTGACTCATTTAGAAACTGGATATTGCGCATCAATCCAGCATATTTTGTTCGCTTAACGGCACTTTTTGAAAAGAATTCTTTAAAGACATCTTCCGTCATTTCGAGCCATTGATTTCTTGTGAATTCCAAAAGACCATCCGTTGGTTGAAACCGGGTTTCATTGTGTGGTTTTGAAAATCGATTCCAAGGGCATACATCCTGGCATACATCACATCCAAAAATCCAGTTATCCATCTGTGATTGAAACTGTTTATCAATTAACGCGTCTTTTAACTCGATTGTCAGATACGAAATACATTTAGAGGAATCAAGCAGGTAAGGTTCAATTATCGCTTCTGTAGGACAAGCATCTATACAGCGTGTGCATGTGCCGCAATAATCTTTGATCGGACCATCGGGTTGAAGTTGAATATCTAAAATCAATTCAGCAATAAAAAAGAACGAGCCATGTTGTTTTGAAATAATATTGGTGTGTTTTCCCATCCACCCGGCACCGGAGCGTTTGGCCCATGCTTTATCCATTACTGGAGCTGAATCCACAAATACCCTACCCCCTACTTCTCCTATTTCTTCATGAATTCGATGGAAAAATTGCTTGAGCTTGTCCTTAATTACGGTATGGTAATCATCACCGTAAGCATACTTAGCAATCTTGAATGCCGTTGGGTCTTCACGTTGCTGTTGTTCAGGAAAATAGTTATAAAGCAATGTTACGACACTTTTCGCGTCATCAACTAATAAACGGGGATCTAACCGTTTATCAAAGTGGTTTTCCATGTACGCCATTTTACCGTGCAACCCTTTATTGAGCCAATCTTCCAGTTTTGGGGCTTCATCTTCAAGGAATGCGGCTTGTGAAATACCACAAAAGAAAAAATCAAGTTCACTTGCTATACGCTTTACAATGGCGGTATGGCGTTCTATCGACATTGGCAATTAGAATAATCCACCTTGGAACCAACCGCCTTCTTTACCTAAATGACGGAATGCTTTTTCTGTTGCTTTTCGTCCCCGACTTGTGCGCATGAGAAATCCTTCTTGAATCAAGAACGGTTCGTAGACTTCTTCCAGCGTACCGGCATTCTCACCGATGGCTGTTGCAATGGTTGTTAACCCGACAGGACCACCATTGAATTTTTCAATAATCGCTTTTAAAATGCGAATATCCATTTCATCAAGTCCATTTACGTCAACGTTCAATGCCTTTAGTGCGATTTCCGTTATTGCCTCGTCAATTTTTCCACTTCCTTTTATTTGAGCGAAATCGCGCACTCTGCGCAATAAAGCATTGGCAATTCGCGGAGTTCCTCTACTTCTACTGGCAATTTGAAATGCTGCTGCTTCTTCAATTGGAATGTTTAAAAGTCCACTTGAACGTTCAACGATAGACGTGAGTGTTTTCGCATCATAATATTCCAACCGCGAATTGATTCCAAATCGCGCTCGTAAAGGAGAGGTAAGTAATCCTGAACGCGTCGTTGCTCCAATAAGGGTAAACGGATTTAATGTAATCTGAACACTTCTTGCATTGGGACCAGTATCAATTAAAATATCAATGCAATAATCTTCCATTGCAGAATACAAATACTCTTCAACTACAGGACTTAATCGATGGATCTCATCAATAAATAGTACATCACCCTCACTTAGATTGGTAAGTAATCCGGCCAGATCTCCTGGTTTATCGAGAACCGGTCCGCTTGTAACTTTGAAGCCAACATTTAACTCATTGGCAATTATATTTGCCAAAGTCGTTTTACCTAATCCTGGAGGACCATGAAGCAACACGTGATCTAAAGGTTCACCTCTTAACGTCGCTGCCTTCACAAAAATCTCTAAGTTCTCTACAACCGAAGGCTGACCTGCAAAGTCAGATAGCTTTTTCGGACGCAATACCTTATCATACTCTTGATCAGACTGAGCGGCTGCTTCTTCCCTGTAATCGAATGAATCTTCCATGCCTTACAAAGTAACGAAATAAAAAAAGCCTCCCATCATCCGACGGAAGGCTTTTTACAGAATTTCTTTAATTAATGCTCCTCCTCACCTTCAGCAAGTGGAACTGTTTGTGGAATATAATCTTCCTCAGCACCCGGCTTCGAATAGTCATAAGGCCAACGGTGAACTGTCGGCAATTCTCCTGGCCAGTTACCGTGAATATGCTCCACTGGTGTTGTCCACTCAAGTGTATTCGATTTCCAAGGATTCTGAGGTGCTTTTGGCCCTCTGAAAATACTGTAGAAAAAGTTAAACAGGAATACTCCTTGACCAAGTGCTGCAAATATGGCGAAAACAGTAACAATAACGTTCAAATCCATAATCATAGCAAATGTGTTAGAATCGAACTGGTCATATACTGAATAATCATAATATCGACGCGGTGCACCTGCAAGTCCAACGAAGTGCATTGGGAAGAATACGCCATAAGCTCCGATGATTGTAATCCAGAAATGAACGTATCCAAGTCGCGTATTCATCATTCTTCCGTACATTTTAGGGAACCAATGGTAAACACCTGCAAACATTCCGAATACGGCAGACATACCCATTACAATATGGAAGTGGGCAACGACGAAATACGTATCGTGAACGGCGATATCTAGCGCACTATCTGCGAGGATAATTCCAGTAACACCTCCAGTGATGAATGTCGAAACCAATCCAATGGCAAACAACATGGCAGGCGTCAAGATTAATGATCCTTTCCAAAGCGTTGTGATGTAGTTAAATACCTTCACCGCTGATGGAATCGCAATTAAAAGCGTTGTAAAGACGAATACACTTCCAAGGAAAGGATTCATACCCGTAATAAACATGTGGTGACCCCAAACAATAAATGAGAGGAACCCAATCGCTAGAATAGATCCAATCATTGCACGGTAACCAAAAATTGGTTTACGCGCATTGGTGGCAATGATTTCAGAAGATAAACCAAGTGCTGGTAACAATACGATATATACCTCAGGGTGACCCAAGAACCAGAAAAGGTGTTGGTATAAAATTGGCGATCCTCCATGGTTTGTCAACATCTCACCTCCAACAATGATATCTGAGAGGTAGAATGACGTTCCAGCAAGACGATCCATTATAAGTAGCAAGGCTGCAGAAAGTAGAACCGGGAAGGATAAAACCCCAAGAATTGCAGTTACAAAAAATGCCCAGATCGTCAATGGCATTCTTGTCATTGTCATTCCAGTTGTACGAAGGTTTAAAACAGTTACGATGTAGTTCAATGAACCAATCAACGAACCTGCAATAAATATAGCCATTGAGAACAACCAAAGTGTCATACCTAGCCCAGAACCTGAAACTGCTTGTGGCAATGCAGATAGCGGTGGATAAACCGTCCAACCTGCCATTGCTGGTCCCGATTCAACGAATAAGGAAACAAGCATGATTATTGACGAGATAAAGAAGAACCAGAACGACAACATGTTCAGGAATCCACTCGCCATATCACGTGCTCCTAACTGCAATGGAATAAGAATATTTGAAAACGTTCCTGATAATCCACCTGTTAAAAGGAAGAAGACCATGATTGTACCATGAATTGTAACTAATCCGAGGTACATATCTTCTTTCAAGACACCTCCAGGCGCCCATGTTTCACCTAAGAATAAGGTAAGAAAATCTGAACTTTCACCTGGCCATGCCAACTGAATACGGAAGAGAATCGACAATAACATTGCGATAATCCCCATGAAAACAGCTGTAATTAAAAACTGTTTCCCGATCATCTTGTGGTCGTGACTGAAGATGTATTTCGATACGAAACTTTCTTCGTGGTGATCATGACCGTGATCAGTGTGTCCGTGTGCTTCGTGCGATACTGACGCCATTGTTCTCTTGTTTAAGTATTAATAACTAGATTCTAATTAATTCGCAACCATCATTGTTGTGTCTGCAGGTACTGCTGTAGTATCAGCAGGCGCCGCTGCAGCTGCAGCAAAGTACGTATCTCGGAAAGTTGCTTTTTCTTTCGACTTCATCCAAGACTTGTATTCTCCTTCTTCCAGAACAACTATCATCATTTTCATTTTGTAATGCGCTCCACCACAAATTTTATTACACAACAAGACGTAATTAAATTTCTCATCATTTTTGCGTTTGCGCATTTCTTTGGTGGTAATATCCGGAGTAAACTTTAGGCGAGTTGTCATTCCCGGTACCGTGTTCATTTGAGCACGGAAGTGAGGAAAATGTGCGGAGTGAATAACATCTTTCGCACGGAAATTAAACTCGTACTCTTTATTCAAGCACAAATAAAGTGTATCCTTTTGAATGATATCATCCCAAGCATAGGCATCATACTTTTTAGTATGGTGCTTTTTCATTTGATGTAACAGACGAATTAATCGCGTCTTGCGAGATAAGTCTTCTTCCATTTTTTCACGATCTTCAGGTATTAACATGATCGTTCTATCATTCAATTTTTTAACAAGCGCATCTATTCCTGTTGGACCTGTTTGCATGTTAACAATCGCACTATCAATTGTTTCACTGGTTAAAAGAGCCAATTCATTAAGGTCAGTTGTCAATTTATAATCAAAACGACCTAATAAATTATTGTCCCCAGCGTAACGTGCTGTCCAATCGAATTGTTTTGAAAAAAGTTCGATACGAATAGCATCTTCACCACTAGCGCCAGTTGCATCATTCCATTTTTTCAATCCTAAAATGATAATTACTGCAAGGACACAAGCTGGAACGACAGTCCAAATCATTTCAAGCTTATTATTGTGCGGGAAATAGAAGGCTTTAACCCCCTCTTTTCTCACGTACTTATAAGAAAAGTAAAACAACAGTGTATTCGTCAAAAAGAACACAGCAATGATGATCACGAAATTAAGATTCAACAACCAATCTGTTTCCTTTCCAATTGTGGACGCTGCATCTCCTCGACCAGTCCAGCCGTATTCTACCATTAACCAAATAAAAAAGGCATAAAGTAGAACCATGAAAGCGTACATCATTTTACCGTTGAGGTTATTATCTCTGGTTGAGATTTCGTGCTCTCCTCGTTTACGTAATTTAGATGATAGCTCATAAATTCGTACCAATTGCGCAACTGCTATTGCTCCTAGTACGATTACAATCAAAATAATTAATTTGCTTTCCATTATCTAGCGTTTATCTGTGATATGAATGTTAATTATATTTCGTGATGGACACTTTCATCCAAGAATGGGTGATTCACAGGAGTAAGTGGGGCTTTTGACAAATTAGTTAATACGACTCGTATAAATAATCCAGCCAATAAAAGAGCCATTCCAATTTCCATAAACCCAATTTTTGCATTTGCCCCTAATGATCCTCCAGTTACCATGATAAATACATCTATCCAGTGACCAGCAAGAATGACTAATCCAACAAAAGTTAGAATTCCAGCATGTCTTTTTGCATCTCTAGACATTAATATTAACATTGGAAATGCAAAGTTGATGAAGAACATAGAGAAGTACAATACCTTAAAGTTTTCAATTCGCATCATGTAATAGGCCACTTCCTCACCAATGTTAGCAAACCAAATCAACATAAATTGAGAAAACCATAAATACGACCACAAGAATGATGTTGCGAATGTCCATTTACCAATGTCGTGTATGTGGCTGTCGTTTACTTTTGGCAAATAACCCAACGATTTTAAGTAGAGTGTTAATAACACTAAAACAACCATAGCGGAACACCACATTCCAGCGAATGTATACCATCCAAATAACGTTGAGTACCAGTGAACGTCAATTGACATTAACCAATCCCATGAAGAGGTTGAGCTAAACACGGCGAAGAATACCAAGAATAATGCACCTTTCTTATAGTTTTTAAAGTGTAGCTCCGTTCCACCTACTTGATCTTCTTGAAGCGACCTCATTCTAAAACCACGGAAGAAGATGAAGTATACTGCCATATATGTCAGGGTCCTAATCCAGAAAAACACTTCGTTCAAATATGGACGCTTTCCTGCAATTATTTCATCGTAGTGGTGACTGCCTTTGGTGTATGTTTCAGGGTCCATCCATCCGTAGATGTGTGCGCCATCCATAAGTGTAATAACTAATAAAACCAACGCTAAAAGTCCCATACCATAAGGCAAGAATCCAGCGATTGCTTCAATCATACGTTTAACCGCTGCATACCACCCTGTTTCCGTAGCATATTGTAGTGCTAAGAAAAATAAAGCTCCTAGTCCAATAGCCATAAAGAAAAAGCTATTTACCAAACCACTGGTTAAAAGTCGTGTTGCAAAATGGTGATCACTCATATTGGTGAACACACCGATTGCAGTAAACAAAACACCAACTGCAATCAAAATAATTGTCAGCCGATTTGCTTTAGTTGAAATTGAGAATTCCATCGTGATTCGTGTATTATATTATTTCTTGATTGTTGTTGAATCAGCAGCCGCTGCCATCATAACTTGATTTCCCGATGCATCAAACTTTCCATAGTCTGGATTTTGAAACTTACGCACGTAATGTACCAATGTCCAAATTTCCTTTTTAGAAAGTTGAGAAGAATGAGAACCCATAGCTCCTTTACCATAATAGATGGAATAAAACATTTGTCCATCAGATAAGCTCGCACGGTCCGCATAATTTGGCACACCGTTATAGGCACCACTTGCGACCATCGGACCTTTACCATCTCCTTTTTCACCATGACAGTGCTGACACATTGCAGTATATAAGTCCTTGCCTTTTTTGAGCATCTCTTCTGAGTTATCAGCTGTTAAGCGCATAGGATTCTTGTCCGCAGCTGCCAACATATACTCATCCATCAACGAAAGATCCGCTCCATACAAACCATGCGTTTCTTTAAATGCCATGGAGGCTTTTCTCCAATAAGGCAACATAAGAGAAACAGTAGCTGAATCTGTTCCGTAATATGGAATAGTTCCATTTGGTGGCGTCATCGCTGAAAGTTCAGTCTTAACACTTTCATTAATTCTACCTCGGATTTCGCCATAATCAACATATGGTTCAATAGCAGGGGAGCGGTACATGTCGGGCATGTATTCCAATCCCGGGCTATCCGGATTTGAAGAACACCCCCCAAACAATAACGCGGTGGCTGCTACTACAGTTAAACTTGCTAATGCCTTAAATTTCATTTTCATCTGGTTAGTCATTTATTTATATCAGACGCAGCAATTACTTATGCTCTGGCAACTTATTTCATTTGTTTTTGGTCCAACTCTACTATTCCCGTTTCACGAATCATGTTTTCCAATTCTTCCGCATTGAACCCATGATTATCTGATGTTCGAATTTCCATCACAAATCGATCGTCTGTTGTACGAGGATCTGGATTTTGTGCCGGCATTCCAGGTAATGTTTTGTTACGCAATAAGTAAGTTATTGCCATTCCATGGGCTGCGCAGAGTACCGTAAATTCGAAGGTAATTGGAACAAAAGACAACATATTCTC
>CANHQC010000026.1 GCA_947462695.1 Flavobacteriales bacterium
ACCCGTATCCGTGCACACAAAGTGATCGTGTTGTTTCGAACCATGTGATTTTTCAAATTGAGCAATGTTCTTTCCAAATTGATGTTTTCGAACTAGATTACAAGCTAAGAGTAATTCGATGGTGTTGTATAGCGTAGCTCTCGAAACCCGGTAATTTTGATTCTTCATTTTAATGTAGAGTGATTCCACATCAAAATGTCCTTGGTAATCATAAATTTCTGCTAATATGGCGAATCTTTCCGGTGTTTTTCGGTGACCATTTTGCTCTAAATAGGCAGAGAATATGCTCTTAACTGTGGTATGTAATTCTTGACTGGACATCACATATTAAAAGCCAAATTTAGCTAATAAATACATCATGAATGACATACATGTTGGTTACTTTATGAAGTGGTTATCAACAAAAAGTCACGATTTTTCACCAAAAAGCTCAAATTCAATCGCATCAATAAGGGAATGAATCACCTTGATATGAATTTCTTGAGCGCGATCAGCATATTGGCTGAATGGTGCTCTAATTTCAACGTGACATTCATCAGCCATTTTTCCACCATCTCTTCCAGTTAAACCAATAACCTTCATTCCTTTGCTCTTAGCTGCCTCAATTGCTTTTAGTACATTTCCTGAATTGCCTGAGGTTGAAATAGCCAACAGCACATCATTCGACTGCCCAACAGCTTCAATGTACCTAGAGAAAACGAAATCATACCCGTAATCATTTCCTACGCAACTTATGTGACTTGGATCAGAAATTGAAAGTGCAGCGATGGCTGGCCGGTCGTTGCGGTAACGGCCTGATAATTCTTCAGCAAAATGCATGGCATCGCACATTGAACCACCATTTCCGCAGCTGATAATTTTTCCACCTGATTGTATGCGCTGAACCATCAATTGTGCGGCCTCAACAATTCGATCAATGTTCTCGGCTGTATTGAAAAAAGTAAGCACTTGCTGACTTTCCGTTAATTGCGCAGAAATCCGTTCTGAAATCATGTTTTTTTTTTCAAAAATAGACAAAATCAATTCGGTCTGTAATAATTGCAGTAAACATCTTACATTTGAGTTGCACAGAAATAGCTAAAATGGAATGGTCAGATAAGGTAGTTTGGATAACCGGTGCTTCTTCAGGAATAGGAGAGGAGTTAGCCTGTCAGGTTGCTCAGAAAGGCGGAATCGTCGTTCTATCCTCACGCAATGAAGAAGCGCTTAACCGTGTGAAAAATAAGTTAAGTGAGCCTGAAAAGCACATGGTTCTTCCGCTTGACTTGGAGAAAGGAACGTTTGATCAAGCTGTAGATCTTGTCGTTGCATCTTTTGGTCGTATAGACGTATTAATTAATAATGGTGGTGTTAGTCAACGTTCGTCAGTTATCGATACGCAGTTAGAAGTGGATCGAAAAATTATGGAGGTCAATTATTTTGGTCCAGTAGCTTTAACGAAAGCTGTACTTCCTGTAATGATAAAACAGAAAAGTGGACATATCGTTGTGATTTCGAGCATTGCAGGAAGGTTTGGATTTTTTATGCGATCCGCTTACAGTGCCGCCAAGCATGCATTATATGGTTTTTTTGAAAGCCTATTATTGGAAGTTGAAAAGGAGAATATTGCTGTAACAATTGTAAGTCCGGGAAAGATAAATACTTCTATTTCGGTTAACGCTTTGACATCAGATGGACAGCCGCACGGATTAATGGATAGAAATCAATCTACTGGTATGCCAGTCGATCAGTGTGTAAATCAAATGCTGAAGGCAATTGAACGCAAAGAGAAAGAGGTGCTAATTGGTGGGAAGGAATTATTGGCTGTTCATATCAAGCGATTTTTTCCAGGATTATTTTGGAAAATTATTCGAAAGCAGTCAGCCACATAGACAAACTGCCTTCGATAAATCACATACGTTTTACCATTGAAATAACGGACGGTGCTGCATCAGTGCATTAACCTCCTTTCGAACCGATTCGATGGTTTGTTCATTTCCTTTCGATAGGATAACTTTGTCTATTAACTCAACAATTTGAGGGATTTCATCATCATTCACACCTCTAGAAGTTAAGGCTGGAGTACCCACACGAATACCTGATGTAACGAATGGAGACTCTGTATCGAATGGCACCATGTTTTTATTGACAGTTATGTCAGCCAGAACTAGGGTGTTCTCTGCATCTTTACCTGTAACCCCTTTAGATCTCAAGTCGATAAGCATAGAATGGTTATCTGTACCACCCGAAATGATATGGTAACCGCGTTTCATGAATTCATCTGCCATAACAGCGGCATTTGTTTTCACCTGAGCCATATATTTGGAATAATTTGGCGATAACGCTTCAAAGAACGAAACGGCTTTTGCGGCAATGACATGCTCTAATGGTCCACCTTGAATACCAGGGAATACAGCAGCATCTAAAAGCGCACCCATTGATTTCAAATTACCATTGTTCCACTTCAGCCCAAATGGATTTTCAAAATTATGGCGCATCATGATGATACCACCTCTTGGGCCACGAAGTGTTTTGTGTGTTGTGCTCGTTACAATGTGGCAATGTTCCAGTGGGTCATTTAACAATTTAGTAGCAATTAATCCGGCAGGGTGCGAAATATCAGCCAAAACCAACGCACCGATTTCATCGGCTACTTTTCTTATTTTTTCATAATCCCAATCTCTTGAGTAAGCCGATGCACCACAAATTATCATTTTCGGTCGCTCACGTCGCGCAACTTCTTCCATTGCATCGTAATCAACGAGACCAGTTTCTTTACTTACACCGTAGAAAAAAGGACTGTAAAGTTTACCTGAGAAATTAACAGGTGAACCATGTGTTAGGTGTCCCCCATGCGAAAGATCAAAACCTAAAATTTTATCACCGGGTTGCAAACAAGCAAGGAAAACGGCAGCATTTGCTTGTGCGCCCGAATGAGGTTGAACATTTGCCCATGTCGCACCAAAAAGTTCACAGAGACGGTCAATTGCCAATTGTTCAACTTGATCGACAATTTCACATCCACCATAGTAACGCTTACCTGGCAGTCCTTCAGCGTACTTATTTGTTAATACGCTTCCCATAGCCTGCATAACTTCATCGCTTACAAAGTTTTCAGAGGCAATGAGTTCAATTCCGTGAGTTTGCCTTTCCTTTTCGAGTTGAATTAGTTGAAATAAAGTTGTATCCCTCATTACAAAATTGAATTTAAATTGACATAATTCGTTGCGTAAATTTTTTGCAGTCCTTCGTCAAGCCCTGTGTTTGGTTTATATCCTGTCATATGCAGTAATTTCTCTGAGCTACCAACGCGACGTTCGACTTCATAATCGTACCTTCTTTTTGGCGCCTCAATGTATTGTATGCTTGATTGAGAAGCGGTGATGTCTTTTATTTTGACTGCAAGATCTTTGATCTGCCATTCTTCCTCATTAGCGATGTTCACAATGTGACAGCCATCAACATCCATTAGGCGAACACAAGCCTCAACGGTATCGTCAATATAGGTGAAATCTCGTGTTTGTTGACCTGTACCAAAAACCGTGATGTCTTCGTTGTTCAAGGCCTGTTCAAAAAAACGTGGGACAACCATTCGGTTATCTTGGTTTTCTCCGTACACATTAAAAAAACGAAGAGAAATAACATTCAGTCCTTTTTCTTCGTGGTGCGAAGCCAGGTAAATCTCATTGTACCTTTTCGCCATAGCATATGACGTTCTCGGATCTACCAAAACTTCTTCCGTTAAGGCATTTTCAATCGCCGAATGGCCATAGATTCCACTTGTAGATGCATAAAGAATTTTCTTAATATTATTCACAGCAGCGGCTTCCACCACATTTCGCGTACCAATAACTTCTACATCCATTGTTTCTACTGGGTTGTCAGCGACAATGTCAACGCCAAGTACAGCAGCGAAATGGTATACGACATCACATCCTTTACTTGCTTCTGTAACGGTGCTTAAGTCTCTTACATCACCTTTGATAAATTGTACGCTATCATAAGTTGATTTATCCAGTTTATTTCCACGCAGTAGGGAATCTAAAACGCGAACTTCATGGCCATCTTTAACAAGGCGTTTTGCTAAGTTACTGCCTATAAATCCTGCGCCACCTGTAATTAATATTTTCATTTTTTAGTAGTTTTCGTAAGTATAAAAAAAGTGTTTAATTCATTCGTTTGATAAAAGAAAGTTGATGTGTTAATCGATCATTATCGCAATTGAGTATACCTTTTTCATTGAACAAATCAATTCTAACCCTACCGGAGGCGTGTATGATCGATTCATTGGATTCAAGTATTCCTACGTGCGTAATTTTTCCTGTATTATTTGCAAAAAAAGCCACATCTCCACGTTTACGATCTTCAAATGAGATGGCATTTCCAAAATCAGCTTGTTGGTAGGCATCTCTCGGTAGATTAATGTCGAAAAAGCGAAAAATCAGTTGAATCAATCCCGAACAATCAATTCCACAATTTGTTTTACCTCCCCATTGGTAAGGAACATTTATCAAAGAAAGTGCGGCTTCTACAGGTGAATCAAATTTGTTGTATGAGGAGAGTGCTTCTCGTTCAAATTGATCATTTCCAATTGAAAAATTGGAAGGATTACCCCAAGGGATATAAGAACCAATGGGCAATTGTTGCTTACCCCACGGGGTATGAATTGTTGTGCTGAAATCAAGCGAGAAATGAAGGCCATCTAGCCACCTTTTCAGTTCTTTATTGGTTAATAAAAGCAGGTGTTTTTCGTCCACATATCCTTCATAATTATCAAAGTAAGTCAAAATTTTACACCATGGACTTTCAGCTGAAAGAATAGTTACGGGTTCACCGAATACAAGTTGACTAACCTGTTCTGAAGCGTCTTTTTTATCGCTTCGAATAGGAGCGATAGAAACCATGCAATATGCCGATTGGTCCGTCATCTTTTCGTTGGAAATTCAGGTTGACTAATCGTGTTTTTTATCTGCTGAATATGCCGCTCGTTATGGTAGATGACAAATTGAAGCGCATCACCCAAACGTAACCGAATAATTTTCGAAATGGAAATGGGTATTTTGACTTTTCGAAGATTGACCTGCTTAGCCGAATCTAAAATGTGCACTAATTCAAGTTGGTTTTTCAGAAAATTGACGACTGTATCATCTTCATTCAATTGGTTGTTTACCAGTGGATTGTATTGTTTTGGTGAGTGAAATCGGCGTTTAACGTTATTTGCGTTGCCTAATTTCATTGATTTCCAGGCTGACTTTCCAAGTGGCGAAGAAACAAATTGAGGAATGGGTTCTTTAAACCTTGTTTGTTCTATTCGCTTTACAAATTCCGTGTGGTAAAAACGTGCATATTCATTTAAGTGAATTAATGTCTGTTTTACACTCCAAGAATCGGTTGACTTTTGCCAATTCAATTGATTAGCTGATAAGAAAGAAAGCTTTTTTTCCACATAACGACGGTTGTCATTTGTGACTAAAATTAATTGACTGATTAGTTCTGATGAAGTCATTTGTTCGAGCGTGTAACAAAAATAACAGTTATTCGGCTTCTTTGTGTTGATTACACCTAAAAATCGGGAATTTCTCATTCATTTTCCTAAGATTACTTAATTTCGCTTTATGTCAGTGCAACAATCTTCACCACTTATTTTTATAACGAACGATGATGGGATTTCTTCAAAAGGAATCGCCTCACTCGTTGAGGTAGCAAAGTCGTTTGCCGAAGTAGTAATAATAGCACCAGACAAACCTCAATCCGGAATGGGGCATGCGATAACGGTTAATTCTATTTTAAGGCTGAACGAATGTGATTTTTTTCCTGGACTCACAGCTTTTTCCTGTTCGGGTACGCCTGTTGATTGCGTAAAGCTCGGGATTTATGAAGTGATGCACAGAAAGCCGGATTTAATTATTTCAGGGATCAATCACGGTGAAAACTCATCTACAAATGTATTGTATTCTGGCACGATGTCCGCTGCTGTTGAAGGAGCAATGGAGAATATACCTTCCATAGGATTTTCTCTCGCAGATTACCATGCTGATGCCGATTTTTCTGAGGCACAAGATATTGCCTCAAAAATCATTTCTATTGCCTTGGAAAATCGTTTTCCAGATCACGTTTGTTTAAATGTGAATGTGCCGAAAAAATCTGATATTCCTGTAAAGGGCATTAGGGTATGTAAACAGGCACACGCATTTTGGGAAGATAGGTTTGAAAAAAGATTCGATCAATTTGGAAAGCCTTATTATTGGTTAACAGGAGAATTCAAAAATGAGGAAAACACCGCTGATTCAGATTTGTATGCGTTACAAAATGGGTTTGCGAGCGTTGTACCTATTCAGTTTGACATGACTGCATACCAACACCTCGAGTACTTTAAAAAATATAATTCATGAATTTAAGAAATTGGAACCGCGAACACACAAAAGGTTTGCTAATTGGAATTCTTTCGCCAATTGTATTCATACCCCTTGTGATTTTTATACTCTCTTGGGCACAAGATTATTACTTTTCTCAGCTGTGGTTCAAGTTTATGAACAACCACCTCGTACGCAGCAAGTATTTATCCATTGCGGTAATTTCAAACCTCATTTGGTTTTACAGATCCCTTAACAAGGAGAATTATAATTTTTCAATGGGTATTATACTTGGCTCATTGTGTTATTTGCCATACATCATCTACGTTAATTTCGTCATCGCCTGATGAAAGTGAAACCAATAAAGTTGTTTTGCATTGCAGGAGAAGCTTCAGGTGATCTTCATGGAGGAAATTTGATTCGTGAGATCAAACAACTGGATGAATCAGTCGAAATACAATGCTGGGGCGGAGATAAAATGACCGCAGCCGGAGGTAAGTTGTTAAAGCATATTCGAGAATTATCGTTCATGGGTTTTGTTGAGGTACTTCTTAATCTCAATACAATTCTTCAAAATTTTAAAACGTGTAAAGCTCAAATTGCTGAATTTAAGCCGGACGCCCTTGTCTTAATTGATTTTCCTGGGTTTAATTTACGGATGGCAGAATGGGCTAAAAAACAAGGTATTCCGGTATATTATTACATTTCTCCACAAATTTGGGCTTGGAAACAATCTCGTATTCATAAAATAAAAAAGTATGTGGATAAAATGTACGTGATTCTTCCTTTTGAAGAA
This sequence comes from Flavobacteriales bacterium, assembly GCA_947462695.1. GTDB lineage: Bacteria > Bacteroidota > Bacteroidia > Flavobacteriales_D > Crocinitomicaceae > M0103. Next base: position 7,129 of record CANHQC010000026.1, read on the forward strand.
GCATTTTATGACAAGTTTAATTATCCTGTAGAGTATGTTGGGAGTCCTTTGCTAGATGCTATAGAACAACACATTGAACAATCGGTAAATAGGGCAACATTGCGTGAGCGTTACCAATTAGATAATCGTCCAATTTTAGCATTAGTTCCAGGAAGTCGAAAACAAGAAATAAAACGCAAACTTCCGCTTATGTTAAAAGCAGCGGAAGCCTTTCCAGGTCACCAAGTAATTGTTACTGGAGCGCCAGCAATTGATCCTTCGTACTATCATCAATTTGTTCATGCGAAACAGCAAGTGATTTTTAACGAAACGTACGATATCATTCAGTCTGCTGAAATTGCCGCAGTAACTTCTGGTACAGCAACCCTTGAGACAGCATTGATCGGCACGCCACAAGTTGTGTGTTACAAAGGGTCGTTTCTATCTTATTTTATTGCCCGAATGTTAATCAAGGTAAGGTTCATTTCATTGGTCAACTTAATTATGGATCGCGAAATAATTAAGGAACTCATTCAACAAGAATGCACTGCTGCACACCTTCAAAAAGAATTGAGTATTCTGCTTACCGACAAATTAAGGTACAATCAGCTTGTTAAGGAATACGGTGAACTTAAAGCTATTCTTGGAAAGGGTGGTGCAAGTAAAAAAGTTGCACAATCCTTGTTGAAAACTATTCGAGACGTCTAGTTAACGCGCTTTATTGCCACTTATTTTTGTCCTGTGAAATACTTCTGTTTAGGCCTGTTTTTCATGTTTTCCATCTATTTGTGGGGGCAACAAATCCGTGTTGGAATATACAGGGATAATACATTGAAACGAATCACAATTTCCTATAATCAAGGTAATTATTCCATTTTTGCAGATACAAGTTATTTCGGAGAATTAAACCAATATGAATTTATTGATCTGTTGTTTTTAAACAATAAAGTCCAACTGAAAAAAGGAACTACCGAGTTAGGCGTTTTTGATAAGGTAATTTTGACTCGGGAAAAAAATGGGGCATCATTGACTTACAAACCAGTTCAACCCTCTGTTAAACCAAGAAAATATGAAGATGATATTGAGATCAAAGCAGGAACATCTGGATTAACCTTAGTAAATATAGTCGAACTCGATAACTACTTAAAAGGGGTGGTTGAGTCAGAGGGTGGAGGTGGAAAGCACCTTGAGTATTATAAGGTACAAGCACTGATGAGTAGAACCTATGCACTTAAATACCTTGGAAAACACAAAAAAGAAGGTTTTGACTTGTGTGATCGTGTGCATTGTCAAGCTTACCATTCAATGCTTCGATTTACACCGCTTATTGACTCTGCCGTTCAACAGACTTCTGGTGTCGTAATGAAAAATAATGGTGGGGAGTTGGTTGACGCTTATTTTCATGCGAATTGTGGGGGTCAAACGTCAGAGCCTCAGTACATTTGGAATAGTAAGATTCCCTATTTAAATTCATTTAAAGACACCTTTTGCATCTATACGAAACAAGCTACTTGGGAAAAACGAGTCAGTAAAGATAGATGGCTTAAATTTCTCGTTGAGAAATACAACTACCCGATTAAAGATTCACTTTTTTCATCATTGGTATTTACCTTTTCACAGCCTCAGCGAATGGCATTTTACGTTGATCCTGTTCTTGGAATTCCTTTAAGGGATCTGCGAGAGGAGTTTAATTTAAAGTCCACCTTTTTCAATTGTTATCCGGAAGGAGATGACGTTGTCATCAAAGGAAGAGGCTTTGGTCATGGAGTTGGTTTATGTCAAGAAGGTGCGATGAAAATGGCGCGATTCGGTTTTGATTATTCGCAGATTGCACGGTTTTATTTTCCAGGAATAGAATTAGACAATACCAATGAGCTGCTTTTATTCAATCAACGTCGAATAATGGAGTAGTTTACTCATTCGAAATGATAAAGATATCTTCGTTTTCTTTTTTGAATAACTTGTTTTCTCTTGCGTAACTCTCCAATTCACTTGTGTATTTCAATTGATTCAATTGGCTTCTTACTTGTGATAATTTATTGGAGACATCAGCCTTAGCTTCTAGCAAACGGTAATATTTTCTTTTTTGATTGATAATAGTGAAGATATCTACGTCGTCAAGGAAAAGCATATAAATCAAAAATAAAAAGCTTGTAAGTATAAACTTATTCTTGAAGTACGTCACCAATTTTTCCATACTGCAATGCTAAATAGAAATTACTAGATAATTTTAATTCTCGTAAATTCTTGTTAAACAAGAACTGTTGAAAATCTTAAGGCATTAAAAAAGCTGCTCAATGGCAGCTTTTCAATTACTTGACAATTTCGTCATGTCTTGTTTTATATTCTTGATCCTCCTCATAAAACTTATAATAGGCAGAAATCAATGCCTTTGCTTTATCAAGTTTCTTTGCTTTCACATAACATTCTGAGGTATACATTATTCCAAGCTTAAAAATTAGCTTGTCTGCATCACTCCAATCATCCATAGAGGTAATGGGTTTTTTAGCGATCACTTCATTTGCTTTTAACCAAATTGGATTTGCGCCACCTTTATCGCCTTTCATAAATTTTAATGCACCGTCAAGGTACTTCGCTCCAGCATCTGCATTGCGCGTTACTTTTGAATAATTCATCAACGATACGCCTGCTTTTGCATAGTCTTTTATCGAAATGTCATCTACAATTCTTCTAGCTAAGGAAATTTGAAACGTATCAATGAATTCTCTATGGTCAGCAAGTTGAGTTCCATCTTTATCTTTGCTAATTGCTTTTCCTAAAAAAGAGGTTGCATCCTTGTACGCATTTTTAAAGTTCGCATTATCTGTTCCGGATAAGGAAATTTCATAAAGTCCTCTGGACATCCATAAATACGGAACAGGGTTTTTTGCCAAATCTTCTTTGTTCGTATATTTTTCTGCTTGTTTTACAAGTTTTTCGTAATTGCGATCAGCAAAAAGGATTTTCAGGTCATTAAAGTCAGGTGGCTGAGCTGCAGCAAGGAAAGGAACTAATGCTCCAATGAGCATAACAATATTCAAAATACTATTTTTCATAATTCTAGTTTTTGCCTTCATTTTCAATAATTATGCCGAATGTACTAAACAATTTGAATTGTTTGAATGAACTTCTTACATTATTTATTCTCTCGTACTCTCAATTAATAAGTTAAGAATCTCTTGTGCTGCCTTGGCTATTTTTGTTCCAGGCCCGTAAATTCCGAAGACACCAGCTTTGTAAAGAAAATCATAATCTTGTGGAGGAATTACACCTCCTGCAACGACCATAATATCTTCTCTTCCTTGTTTTTTCAATGCATTAATGACCTCAGGAACAAGCGTTTTATGTCCAGCAGCTAATGAGGACACACCAAGTATATGCACATCATTTTCAATGGCTTGTTTAGCCGCTTCCTCTGGTGTTTGAAACAGTGGACCAATATCTACATCAAATCCGATGTCTGCGAAAGACGTAGCGATTACTTTTGCTCCACGATCGTGACCATCTTGTCCCATTTTAGCCACCATGATTCTCGGTCTTCGGCCTTCTAGTTTCGTAAATTCTTCTGTTAAAAGGCGTGCTTTTTTAAAGTCTTCATCTCCCATTGCTTCATGTGAATAGATTCCTGAAATTGATCGTATCGTTGCCTGATACCTTCCAAATACGTTTTCCATAGCGAGCGAAATTTCACCAAGAGATGCCCTTTCTCGTGCACACCTGATGGCTATTTCGAGCAGGTTGCCTGACCCTGTTCGTGCGGATAATTCCAATTCAGCAAGTAATTCTTGAACTTTTGAGGTATTTCTTTCTTGCTTTAATTGATTAAGTCGCGCGATTTGCGCATCTCGTACTTTAGTATTGTCAACTTCTAATAGTTCAAGTTCACTTAAGTCATTTTCAATTTGGTACCGATTCACACCAACAATAATGTCTTTACCTGAATCAATCCGCGCCTGTTTTCGTGCAGCGGCTTCTTCTATGCGTAGTTTCGGCAACCCAGTTTCAATTGCTTTTGCCATTCCACCAAGTTCTTCCACTTCTTCAATGAGCTTCCAGGCTTCATTAACGAGTTGTTCGGTTAGTTTCTCGATGTAGAAACTGCCCCCGTATGGATCAATGAATTGGGTGATTCCTGTTTCTTGTTGCAGAAACAATTGCGTGTTTCTTGCTATTCGTGCTGAGAAGTCGGTTGGAAGGGCAATTGCCTCATCTAGTGCGTTCGTATGCAACGATTGGGTTCCGCCTAATGCCGCTGCCATTGCTTCAATGCATGTTCTTGCGATATTATTGAAAGGATCTTGTTCGGTTAAACTCCATCCTGACGTCTGGCAATGTGTACGTAGGGCAAGCGACTTATTGTTTTTAGGATCAAACTGCGAAACCAATTTGGACCAAATGAGTCTTCCAGCACGAAGTTTTGCAATTTCCATGTGGTGATTCATTCCAATAGCCCAAAAGAAACTCAACCGAGGAGCGAATTCATCAATTTGCATTCCTGCATTTATTCCAGCTCTTAGGTATTCTAATCCATCGGCAAGCGTATAGGCTAATTCAATGGCAGCAGTCGCTCCCGCTTCATGCATGTGATAGCCCGAAATTGATATCGAATTAAATTTCGGCATGTTTGCCGATGTGTAAGCGAAAATATCTGATATAATTCGCATGGATGGGGCAGGTGGATAAATGTAGGTGTTACGAACCATAAACTCCTTCAAGATATCATTCTGAATTGTACCCGATAAGTCTGACTGTTTAACGCCTTGCTCTTCTGCTGCAACAATATAAAAGGCAAGAACTGGAATTACCGCTCCATTCATAGTCATTGACACGGACATTTCATCAAGTGGAATCTGATCAAAAAGGATTTTCATATCCAGAATTGAATCAATTGCAACTCCTGCTTTCCCCACATCACCTTTAACGCGCTCGTGATCAGAATCGTAACCCCTGTGTGTGGCAAGATCAAAA
>CANHQC010000027.1 GCA_947462695.1 Flavobacteriales bacterium
AAACTTTCTCCTTGTGCCCACGACTGGATTATTTCATGAACCAAAAGGGTTTTTTATCCCACAAGTCGAAAGTCCCCATGTTCCATGGGTAGCCTTTTTCCTTAAGTCCTTATGAGAATGAATTTTCAACGTCCTTAAATGAAAAAAGTCTAGCGCTTCGCTAAACTTTCTCCTTGTGCCCACGACTGGATTCGAACCAGCACACCTGTTGGCACCACCCCCTCAAGATGGCGTGTCTACCAATTTCACCACGTGGGCTTTGGGTGGCAAATATAGAAATTAGTTGACAAATTCTTGCCGATATTTTTACTAGAGCAAGCTTTTTTGATGATCAATTTTGAAAATGATGGTCAGTTGTGCTAAATCGCACATCTTCAGCAAAAGGAAGTTTTTCCATCTTGTAAACTTCAAGTGTATAGTATCCAAATTCTTCTGTCACAATACCGTTCAGTCGGTAGATTCCTTTTCCTTGAAAAGCATATCTTTTTGAAATTTCAGGAAAGTGAACAGTATCTATTAATTCACCTTCTGCATCGAAAAAGCTTCCGAAATACATGGTCTCTCCACGGTTGGTAGTTGATCTTTTTAGTGCAATCAGATAGCCATAGGTTTCTATGTGTTGACCAAAGTTTTTCGGAATGTCAGTTGCTTTAAACATAGCCGATACTGGATGCTTAAGGAGCTCAAACAGATTGCACAATGGAAATCCCAATAATTCAAGTTGTTCGAATGCCAATTCATACGGATGTTCTTGTAGCACAGGAAGTTCGAAGGTTTGAAGTGGCGCGTCAAACAATTCAAGTGAAGGTTGTAATCGCGTTGTTTTGGAAAAGAAAAAATGAGCTTCCCAAAGTAATTCTTTACGTGTCGAAGGAAGATCGCGTAGTCCGTCAACCCTTATAATTAAGAGTAATTGTTCCAGTGGGACATGTACACGTGCGAGTAAATTGGAAAGACTCGTATAGCAACCATTTCGATGGCGTTCTTCGATTATACGTTCACAAATCGTGCGTTCTATTCCGTTAACCAACACAAATCCTAGAAATAGATCAGTACCTTGTAGATGACAAAAATAAGCTCCGAAATTTACCGATGGAGCCAGTATGTTTGCTCCCCATTTTCTTGCTTCGTGAACGTACACTTCAGTTCTATAGTATCCACCAAAATTATTGATGCACGCAGTCATATACTCCAACGGATAGTGGGCCTTCAAGTAGAGGCTTTGGTAACTTTCTACGGCATAGGAAGCGGAATGTCCCTTCGAAAATGCATAACCTGCAAAACTTTCAATTTGTCGCCAGACGTCCGCTGTCAATACATCCGAATAGCCTTTGGCTTTGCAGTTATCGAAAAAAGATGCCCGTACTTTTTCGAATTCAGCACGTGATCGGAATTTACCCGACATTCCACGGCGTAAAACATCAGCTTCCGCAAGTGATAATCCGGCAAAATGGTGCGCGACTTTAATGACATCTTCCTGGTAGACCATCACTCCATACGTGTCAGGCATGATTTCCAGTAAAATGGGATGTGCGTCTTTCCTTTTTTCAGGGTATCGGTGCCTGAGAATGTATTCCCTCATCATTCCGGACTGCGATACACCTGGTCGAATGATGGAGCTGGCCGCTACGAGCCCGAGGTAATTGTCGACGTGAAGTTTAACCATCAACATCCGCATAGCTGGAGATTCCACATAAAAACATCCCATTGCTTTGGCATCAATTAGAAGTTGTTTGACGCGTTTATCCTTTTTAAAATGGGTAATATCATGAATGTCGTGTGCCGGGCATTGCGGTTGGTTGTAGTGAATGATTTCCAGTGCTTCGTGAATTTTACCAAGTCCACGTTGGCTCAGAATATCGAATTTGAATAAGCCAACATCTTCTGCTTCTAGCATGGAAAATTGGGTTGTAGGATAACCTTTTGGCGGAAGGAATGTCCCCGAGAACCAGCTTACGGGGCGTTCACTGATAATAATTCCTCCTGCATGTACGCTCAGATGTGAGGGAAGTCCCTTGATGTAATTGCTGTAAGTTAGCACTAGTTGGGAAAGTTGATCCAGCGAGTTCATGTCAAATTGTCCTTTGCTAAGTCGGTCGATTTCATTTTTGGGTAACCCGAATACTTTACCCAGTTCGCGCACAGTCATGCTGTATTGAAAAGTATTATAGGTGCACAACAAGGCGGCGTTGGGGTAGCGTTCGAAAATGTATCTGGTAATATCATCTCGATCTTTCCAGGAGAAATCGATATCAAAATCAGGTGGATTTTTTCGGTACAGGTTGATGAAGCGTTCGAAGTAGAGGTCGAGTTCCAGTGGATCAACGTCAGTAATTCGCAGAAGATAAGCAACTATGCTGTTTGCACCACTGCCGCGACCAACATAGAAATAGCCTTTTGATCGAGCGTATGTGGTGAAGTCCCATGTGATCAAAAAGTAAGAGAGGTAGTCTTTTTCTGCAATAATTTCAATTTCTTTTTCGATGCGTTCGATAATTTCATCTGTAATGGTAGGGTAGCGGTAATCCAAACCATCGGCACACAATTGACGAAGCACTTGCAGGTCATCTTTTTTTCGTCCGGTATAACTTTGTAGGTTTTGTGGAGTGGCATCGTCTCCAAATGAAAAATGAATAGCACATTCACTGAATAATTGTTCTGTCCGTTCGATCAGGCTGTCAAAGTGCTTAAATTCTTCTTTTAGTAGGGTGTAAGGACGTAGCTGTTCTGTCTCGTCAGCTTGTTCTTCTTTGGGTAATTTTGAAAGCAGTGTATTATTGGCGATTGCCCTGAGTAAACGGTGTGCATTGAAGTCGCGTTTCGTTCGAAAGGTCATCTGTTCCAGAGCGATCATTCGGTTAAATTGAACGTCTGCTAGTTTTATGGTTAACTTACTTAATTGTTGTTTGTTTACTCCAATCCATTCGTTGTCATTGAGTTGTTTTGGTTCCTTTCCCCAAGGATAGATAATGGTGCAGTTGCCAAAATACCCGGGGTGTTTAGGGAAAGGTTGATTACTATGTAAATAGTTGCTTAAAAATGCATTTGCTTCGTGTAGACCTCGGTTGTTTTTTGCGAGTAAAATGTAACAGCATTCCATTCCATTGCGAATGTCTATTGCGACTACCGGATCTATTCCTTCACGTTGAGCTTCCCGTACATAACTTAAGGTGGATGTCGTGGAATTGATATCGCAAATAGCGGTACGTGTATAGCCGGATTGTTTCGTCCATTTGACGATTTCCTCAGGGGAGATGAGGCCATAACGTAAGCTGAAATGAGATTTAATGAACATAGTTAGATTGATAATCAGTTCGTGGTGTATCAATTATCGGTAAGACAGTTGTCTTATCGAGTGCGCGAAATGAAATGTAGCGTTTATCGAGAGGAGACAACCCTCATCTCTACCTATATCCTCCTATTCGCCAAAAGCGGAGGCGGTTCGCCACTGAACGGATTCCAACGGCCAATCGTTCGCGCTTCCATCCCGATGGCCCTCATAACTGCACGGTCGCCAAAACGCAGGCGTATTTTATCCATTACTTGGTACAGATCGGTATACCGTTGCTCGTCATCAAACAATTGCAACTGGTGATGCCCAGATACCAGGCTACTGTAGCGTACACCTATAAGTCTGACGAGCATGCGGCGTTCGTAGATACGGTTGAATAATTCGTCGACAATCGGTAATAAATGATGATCTGCAGAAGTGTAAGGAATATGGCGCTGCAGCGTATGTGTTTGAAAGTCGGCATAACGAATCTTGACGGTGACACACGAAGTGAGTTTGTGTCCTCTTCGTAGCTGAAAGGCTAAGTTTTCAGCCATAGCAGCCATAATTCCTTTGAGTTTTATTACATCTATAGTGTCGTAATCAAAGGTGCGTTCGGTTGAAATGGATTTTCGTTCGTTGTATTGTTCAACGGGAGAGTTGTCTATTCCTTGTGCTTTTTTCCAGATTCCAATACCGTTTTTTCCCAGAACACTTTCCATCATGTCAATTGGCATTTCCTGCACCGTTTGTATTTTTCGAATCCCCAACTGGCAAAGTGTTTGGTAGGTTTTTAATCCAACCATTGGTATTTTTTGAACGGACAGTGGCGCAAGAAAAAGTTTTTCTGTTCCGTAATCAATAGCGAGTTGATTGTTCGGTTTTGCCTCTCCTGTTGCGATCTTAGAGACTGTTTTATTTTGCGAAAGTCCAAATGAAATGGGAAGACCTGTTTCGTTGATGATTTTAGTTCGCAGTTCAGAGGCAAACTTCCAAGTACCAAAAAAGCGATCCATTCCCGACAGATCCATGTAAAATTCATCAATGGATGATTTCTCATAAACCGGAACAGCTTCGCGAATGATGTCCGTCACCATTTTTGAATAATTCGAGTAGGTCGCAGAGTTCCCTTTGATTACAATGGCTTCCGGACAACGTTCTTTGGCCATTTTCATTGGCATGGCAGAGTGAATTCCGAATTGACGGGCTTCGTAACTGCACGATGCGACTACTCCGCGGTCACTTGTTCCGCCGATAAGAATCGGCCTTCCTACTAAGCGGTTGTCAAGTAAGCGTTCGCACGATACAAAAAACGTATCGAGATCCATGTGTACTATTGAGCGTAAATCAGCCATAATGAGTGTATTAATTCGTTCATTGGCTGCATATCGTAAATTTTACCTAAAACGTGAACGTAGAACAAGAACGTTTACCGTCTTAACTGCTTTTAGTCCAATTCCGTTCGAGATGAACTGATTTTCCCTCTGTTAAGTTGTAATTTAGTAGGTTAATATTTTGTTCCTTTCTCCATCAAAAGTAGTCTTTAATGATTAATAAATAAACATAAATTGATTAATAAATAATCAAAATTATCAACAAAGAAAAAGCAGTAGGTCGTAAAGTATTTATGTGGAAGAGGAAAATGTAGTGTAAGTCAATTAGTTCGACTGAATCCAGCGAAGTAAAAACTTATCATAAACCTGGTAGTATGGTTTATCGGAGTACGCATCGAGGTAAATCATCTCTTTTTGTAGGAGAGCTTCAAGACTTCTTGAGACAATAGATGCACTTCCTAATTGGTATTTTTGAATGAATTCTTTTGAGTTCGGTTGAAAAACTTTCTCCTCTTTCCCGATGGACTTTAGTAATTTCCATTGTCCATCAGTTAGTAAGTTTCGGTACTGAAAAAATACACCTTCATGTTGTTTGAGTATTTGCCATGCCATTTTTCGGACATCAGAAAGCTCGATCTTTTTTCTTCTTTGATAATACAGTTGATTGCATAGATACTGGGTGTAAAACGTGTGACGGAGCGTCCATTTACAAATGAAAGAAATACTTTCTGCTGAAATGGATTGCTTTCCCTCCGCAAATTTACGCGCAATAAAATCAGCATATTCATTTTCCTCAATAAAGTCAAGGTGGATGTGCGAACAGCTCGCGAAAAAGGGTCGCTTACTCGAATTGAAAATGTCATGCATTAACTGCTGATTGCTTCCGCAAAAGATAAACGACGTGTTTTGTAAGGTTTGGAAATAGGTCCTTAACAAGGCTTCGGTATTTTTTTCAGGGTATTCTAGGATTTGCTGAAATTCATCAATCGCAACGACAACTTTACACGATTGACTATCAAGGAACTGAAATAGTTGCTGTATAGTCGTTTCTTGTTGTTGTGTTGAGTTCACAGCTATACTAAGCGTCGGATTTCCTGTAAGTTCATCGAAATTTAGCGTTGGTCGAAATAACTTAATAAATGTTGAAATGCGTTTGCCTATTTTTCTTTGCTGCGGAAAACGATTGTAAATAGCAGTAGCAAGCTGATTGGTGAATTCGGCCAAATTTTGAGTTGGTAAGATGTCAATATAGATGTATTCTAACTGTTTTTCATGTTCTATTTTATGAAATAAATGATGAATTAACCCTGTTTTACCCAGTCTTCGAATAGCAAAAAGGGTCACGTTTATACCATTTTCAATAAATTGTATTAACTCTTTTGTCTCGTCTTTTCGGTCGCAAAATGTATCTGGACCTTTGTATGAGTTTGTTAAAAATGGGTTTTCCATGGTTTTTTATTCGACTAAACAAAGGTATGATTTATTTTATCATTACACAAAATGTATTACGCAAAATGTGTTACGCAAAATGTATATTATATCATGTGTGGTTTATATGAAATGAAAAGAACAATTTAACACGTTTGATTCGTAACTTTAACCCTCTATTTCAAGCCAATGATCAGACTATCTTCAAATAATATAATCGCAGAGATTTCTTCTAAAGGAGCAGAGCTTCAATACCTGTCAAAAACCAATGGAGAAAATATAATGTGGTCTGTTGATGACGCATACTGGAATCGGTGTGCGCCCATTTTATTTCCAGTCGTCGGTAAACTTAAAGATGACAGGTATTACTGGAATGACAATTCGTACACCATGAAACAACATGGTTTTGCAAGAGATATGGAGTTTCAACTTATTGAACAGTCAGCGAATAAAGCAGTTTTCATTTTGAATACATCTGAGAGTACTATAGAAAAGTACCCTTTTCATTTTGAGTTGACCGTTGAATACCGAATGGAAGAAAATAAACTGATTACAACTTATACTGTTAAAAATACCGGTAAAGAAGCATTGCCGTTTTCCATTGGAGGACATCCTGGATTTGCACTCAACGATAACCTCGAAAACTATTTCTTGCAATTCCCTCAAGACGCTAGAGCTCCTCGCCACCTTATAAAAGATGGATTGTACTCGGGGGAAACTACTGAGGTATTGTTTAAGAAAAAACACCAACTCATAAAAGAGGATTTCAGCCAAGATGCCATTGTGGTGAAGCAACCTTTTTTTAACGAAGTGACACTAGTTCACATCGATCAACCTATCGTAACCATGCACTGTTCAGATTGGACAGCCGTCGGGTTTTGGACGAAAGAAAATGCACCATTCTTTTGTATGGAGCCATGGTGGGGGTGGGCAGACCATGTCGACTCAACCGGTAAGTTTAATGATAAAGAGGGATTGACTTGGCTAAGACTTCATGACCAACGGAGTTTTTCCTATTCAATTGAAGTGCATTAATTGGATACATAATTAAAACAACTGGCTCTTATTAGGTGTTTAATCATCAGTGAAAACCCCTATTAGTATTGTCTGGTTCAAACGTGACCTTCGTTTTACCGATCATCAACCGCTTTTCGAAGCGCAAAAAAGTGGTTTTCCTGTTTTACTTATTTATTGCTTTGAACCATCAGTAATGAACTATGACGACAGTGATTTTCGTCATTGGCGCTTCGTTTATGAATCACTGAGCGACATGCAAAGCAAACTAAATCAGCTAAATACAACGCTCCATATTTTTCATCAAGAGGTAATCACTGTTTTTAATGAGCTTTCGAAACATTTTGATGTGAAACACCTCTTTTCACATGAGGAAATAGGAAATAAACTCACCTTTGATCGTGACAAGGAGATTTCCTCATTTTGCAAGACAAACGGTTGGCAATGGAGCGAATTTCAGACAAACGGAATAATTCGTAGGCTCAACGATCGATCGGATTGGGATAAGCGATGGAAAGAAACCATGACAACATTTCCTTTTCTGGTAGATGAAGATTTTACACACTATGTGAAACTCGAAAATTCATTCGTTGAAAAGTTCAAAGGTCCCGATCTGCCTGCTGAAATTACAACAAGAAACACCAGTTTTCAGCAAGGAGGAGAGGCGCTGGCTTGGAAGTATTTAGAAAGTTTTCTAAAAGACCGCTATGTCAATTACAGTAAGCATATTTCCAAGCCTGAACTCAGTAGAAAAGGATGCAGCCGAATGTCGCCCTATATAGCTTATGGTAACATTAGCATGCGCATGGTCTATCGCTACACCATTCAGCATTACAACAGTTCGCTGAACAAACGAGCGCTATCAAATTTCATCTCTCGCTTGCACTGGCATTGCCATTTTATTCAAAAATTTGAATCCGAATGCCGCATGGAATTTGAAAATGTCAATCGGGCATTTGATCAGTTAGTTAAACCACGAAATGACGATTTTATTCGTGCATGGCAAGAAGGAAAAACTGGGGTTCCAATTATTGATGCATGCATGCGGTGCGTGGTTCAAACAGGCTACCTTAATTTTCGGATGCGGGCAATGGTTGTTTCATTCTTTGTGTTTAACTTATGGCAAGATTGGCGTGAACTTCATTTTTTAGCGCGACAATTTCTAGATTATGAACCTGGTATCCATTACCCTCAACTTCAAATGCAATCAGGCGTAACAGGGATTAACACTATTCGCATTTACAACCCAATAAAAAATTCAGAAGACCACGATCCCGAAGGCGTATTTATACGAAAATGGTTGCCTGAGTTGAACGAAATTCCAACTCATTTGATTCACGAACCATGGAAGTTAAATTCCATTGAACAAGAATTTTATCAATGTAAACTTGGCGAGGATTACCCGTTTCCAATAGTGGATATCGAAGTCTCAAGAAAAAAGGCAAGTGATATTGTTTATGCCTTTCGAAAGGGTGCTTATGTCAAAGAAGAAGGTAGTCGTATTCTCAAAAAACATGTAAGTAACCAAAGAACTGGATTTCGCAAAACAAAACGAAAAGAAAAATAGTTGCGTGATGAGTAACTTTTCATATGCTTGTTCGTCTTAGGCTAAGTTGTGAATGTAAAGGAGTATAACGAGAGTGTCGATTCCCACGCCGATGGATTGTACCGTTTTGCCCTGAAATCTCTGAATGATGAAGTTGAGGCTGAAGATCTTGTTCAAGATGCTTTCGCGAAACTTTGGATGAAAAGGGATCAGGTAGATGCGAATAAAGCAAAGTCTTACCTCTTTACAACCGTTTATCACGCAATAATTGACCGATCGAGAAAACAGAAACGAATCCAACAGTTTGAACAGTCTGTTATACCAGAATTTACTTCGCCGTCTATTCATTTTGATCTTAAGCACCAATTGGACGAAGCATTGAACTTGTTGCCTGAATACCAACGAACCGTAGTTTTATTAAGGGATTACGAAGGTTACACGTATCAAGAAATTGGCGAGATTACTGGATTATCTACAGAGCAAGTGAAAGTCTATATTTTTCGTGCACGGAAAGCTTTGCGCACATACCTCGTAAGCCTTGAACAACTGTTATGAAAATTACCGTTCAAAATATCGAAGCTTACTTGTTGGATTACTGCACAAATCAGTTGTCCCAAAAGGACCGCGTTGCTGTGGATAAGTTTATTCTGGAAAATCCTGAATGGATGGTTAGGGTTGAAGAACTCATTCATCTTCCTGTAGAACACGTCGTTTTTCCAAATAAAGATCGCTTGAAGAAAGAAATTGAGGAAAATGAAGCCGTTCGATTTGATGACGATCAGAATACTAGAGAGTACTTGCTTTTTCTGATAAGTGAAGGACAACTTGAAGCTAAGCAAAAGAAAACAATTGATGAATGGTGTAAAATCGATTCCGCCTTTAAAAAGGAAGTCGACTGGGCTTTGCAGACACGCTTACGCCCCGATGAAGACACCCGATATCCGAATAAAACAAGATTAAAACGCGTTGACAAATCAAAAAGAATGATTTATTGGGTAAGCGCTACTGCAGCCTCTATTGCGCTATTTATTAGCCTAATTATGGGTCAGCAATCAACACCCAAGCCTCTACTTCGCGCTCAAAACAAATCACATCAGACCTCGGATTCACTTGTCAATAGCCATGCTGAAATTACTTCTCAATCGAAGCTTCAAAAACAAGGTGTCAATGCAACGTTATCCGATCCTGTTCTTAATGCCTACAACAGAAAAGCAATTAACCAGTATTCTCAAAAAGAATTAAGAACGGAAGATTCTTTAGTGAATCAGGAAATCATTCAGAATCAATTACCCGATCAATTTGTTGAATATATAGCAATTGATACACTGCTGAAATCGAATGAAATTGATACACAAAAGAGGCAATACGACACCCTTAATCCTAAACCCAAAGCAACAAAAACAGAATTAGTTAAACCAGATGAATATACAGCTGGATTTCGCCCAAAGGGTAATGAGAATAATTGGAGAACTGTTTCCAGAAAGTTAGCCAACATCTCAAAAAACAACCTGATAGTCAGGGCTACAAGTACCTGGGATTTTTCTATAAAAATTGGCAAGTTCTCTTTTTCACGAAACAAATATTCGTCCAAAAGTAACCTTTCGATGAAGTAAGCGTCACATGTTAAATTCAAGTTTAGAAGTATGAAAAAAATGTATTTGTTTTTGATGTTGGTAAATGCAGGTGTCGCATTTGGACAAATAAAAGAGGTTGATACAATCCGTGTCGAAGAAGTCGATACCATTCGATTCAATATGGGAAAAAAGAAAGTTGTTGTCATTACAACTGACGATTCCTCAATAGAGATCGATCAAGATGAAGACGATGGCCGTAACTATGCGCACTGGGCGGGATTTGGAGGATCAGCTAATTTCTTTGTCACAGATAATTATGCTATTGCGGATAAAGATGATGCCCTTTATCTTGAGATCGATTTCAACCGTTCGGCTAGTCTAAATATGAATGTGTATGAAAAGCGATTTCCAATCGTTAAAGAATACGTTGGATTGACAACCGGACTAGGGTTTCAATTCAGTTTCTATGAGTTAAAGAATAATGTAGACATCACCGTAACTGATGATTCAACATTTGGTACGCTCAATCTGACAACTGACTTCAGTACGAATCGATTGCAGCTTTTTTATCTCCAAGTACCTTTACTGCTTGAATTCAATACTTCTAAAAATCCAGATAAAAACTGGCATTTATCATTAGGTGTCACAGGTGCTTTTAAAATGGGGGCTTCCTACCGAACGAAATGGAAAGATGATGGCGAGAAATACAAGGATAGAATGAGGTCTAATTTTAATATGAATCCATTTCAAGCGTATGGAACAGCAATCATTGGCTACGGCAATTACAGCGCGTTCATGCATTACGGGTTAACACCACTTTTTGAAAAAGGCAAAGGACCTGATTTTGTACCTGTGAATATTGGTATCCTCTGTAATTTTTAATTCCAAAAGTTAAATAGCAAAATGGTTGATTTCGATCTGCCATTTTTTTTTTGCCAAACTTTTTAGCTCGTTGACTGTATTTAGAGCAATGAAGCATGTAAAAAAGCAACACCTTCCATCAAAAAAATGCCTGGTTTGTGGACTTCCTTTCACTTGGAGAAAAAAATGGGAGAAAAATTGGGAAGAGGTGAAATATTGCAGCGACCGTTGCCGGAAAAATCGTTCAAAAGAATAAGCCATTCTACTGAACAAAGTTGACGGTTAATTTGTCCATTGTATGTACCTCAATTGGTACTTTATAATGAGCACAGAAAGGCAGTCGTACGAAAAAATACGTCTCCTACTTGGAGATCAGTTGAATCATGCGCATTCGTGGTTTTCAAAAGTGGATAACGACTTGATTTACGTACTAATGGAGGTTAAATCCGAAACGGCTTACGTAACGCATCACATCCAAAAAATACTTGGTTTTTTTGCAGCAATGCGCAACTTCTCAGATGAACTAAAAGAACTTGGACACAAGGTTCATTACATGTCATTTGATCATCAAGAAAACGAACATTCGTTTACCCAGAATTTGGAGAAGCTAATTGAGTATTATGCTGTTTCTAGCTTTGAATACCAATTGCCAGATGAATACCGATTGGATCAACTCCTGAAAAATTGGACTTCTTCATTGGATTTAACATGCGCAGTGGTAGATTCCGAGCACTTTCTTACCACTCGAACAGAATGGGCAACATTTTTTGAAGGACATGCATCGCCTCTTATGGAACGATTTTATCGTTACATGCGTGTCAAACATAGAATTCTTGTTGATGAGTTGGACCAACCATTTTTCGGTCAATGGAATTTAGATAAAGAAAACAGGGATAAATTACCGGCTAACCACTTGCCAACACCGCCAAGATTATTTGATAATGACCTAAGTCTTCTGCATCAAATGATTGTTGATCAAGGTATTCCATTTATTGGTTCTGTCGA
>CANHQC010000028.1 GCA_947462695.1 Flavobacteriales bacterium
TCAACGACCTCCTTCACTAAAATATAGATTCCATCGTCAGCAGAAGCGCCATCACCTAACTTTCCGATGTACATACCTGGCCGTAACCGAATATGTTCTTTCCAATCGAGGGAACGGATGTTATCTTCAGTGTATTGATTTTCTGCCATAGTTTTGAGTACTTTGAGCGTATCTACCAAATGTAATCACACCAAACATGCAAATCACAAGAGAACAAAGCGACTTTTGAACTATTTTTCGTTGAAAAAGACATTCTAAAAATTGAAGTAAGATCAAACACAACACTTGAAAAATCGATGTAATATCCACGTAAAAATAAATAGTAGCTGGAGTGAAATAAGAGTTTACAACCCTATAACCCTTTATAAAGAATAGGTAATTTGATTAAAACACTGTTTTACTTATACCTTTGAATTCAAATTGCAATAAAGCTAAACGATGCTTATATTTACTAACTATAAAAATTAAATTCTATCACATGAAATCAATTTTGCTATTTGTACTAATATTCTTATCGATAGGAATTGTAAAAGCGCAAGAAGTTGCAAAAGTAACTGTATCCTCAACTGCTCCAATTACCGATATTCTAGAAAAGGTTAAGCTTGCCGGAAAAACTGTAAATTTTGGGAGTCGAAATTATCTTGCAACTGAAAAAACAGGTAAAATAACATTGTGGCAGACTGTTGGAAGATTGGACCCAACAGATTTCTTTTGTCAAGTAGATGCAACGTTTAAGGATGGAACCACAACACTTGTATTCTCAATGCCACATAACCCTAAATTAATTGCAAATTACGTCAAGGAACTGAAGAAAATAATTAAGGAATTAGAATTGCCAAATATGATGGTAGGAGAATATTTTGACGGAATTGAGTAATTATTTAATCTGAAAAACATCACCATCCTCCACAACAAGTGAATTCGGGAATATTTCTATTGCTTCTGCATGGTGTTTTGATGTGTCCTCATAACGTGCACTGATGTGTCCGAGTAGCAACCTTGAAACATTCGCCATTTTTGCAATTTTTGCAGCTTGCTGAGCCGTTGAATGAAAAGTTGTACGCGCTCGATCGATTTCTTTTTGAACAAACGTAGCTTCGTGGTACAAAACGCTCACATTGCTTATGTGCGGCACAATTGTCTCCCAATAAGCCGTATCTGAGCAGTACGCATATGAAAAACTTGGTTTAGGTGGAAGAGTCACTTCTTCAAACGAAATCAGTTCCCCAGATTCAAGCACTATATCTTGACCCTTTTTCAGTAGTGGTAAATGCTCCAATTTTAATCCGAGTCCTTTTAACTCCTCACTTATCAGTCGGTATTCTTTCGGTTTCTCACGAATGACAAACCCATTAGTCGGAACACGGTGTTTGAGGGGGAAAGTGGAGATTTCAATGAGCCGATCTTCGAAGATTATTCGCGAAACATCGCCGTCAATTGGAACAAATGTGAGGTCGAAATCCAATTTGGCCGCGCCAATTTCGAGTTGTGATCGAACAATATTTTCGAGTGGTGAAGGACCGTAAATCGTTAATCCATTCGTTCTTCCAAGTAGGTGCATTGTACTTATTAAACCGACTAGTCCGAAGAAATGATCCCCATGTAAATGAGAAATCAGGATGTGATTAATTCGTTGAATTTTAATGCCGTATTTTCTCAATTGCAGCTGTGTGCCTTCACCACAATCAATAAGAATGTGCCTGTCGTTACAAAGAATAAATTGAGCTGTTGGATTGCGCCGATGCGTTGGTACAGCAGCGCCACTGCCTAGTATTGTAACGGTAAAACTCACTTATGAAGCGCCTCTATAGCGGAGGATCTGTCATCGGTAATCGTAAGAACGCGATCCAATTGTGAAATCTCGATTAATTTCTTGACGGTTTGTTGCAGTCCGCACAAAGCAAATTCACCATTTGTGTCTTTACAGAGACGATTTGCGGTTAAGATAGCGCTCAAACCTGAAGAATCGCAATACTTTGTATGATTCATATCGAGAACCATCTTATTTACGCCATTCTTATTGAGTAAGACAAGAATCGATTTTAACTCAGCTGCATTCGATGCATCTAATTTATCCACCTTGGTTATGACAACTGCCTCTTGATTGGTTTGAATCGTTTCAAAATTCATTACATGGTTTTTTTCAAAAATACGATTTTTTGTTAAAGACCACAGATAAAGGTCACCTATTACCTTTCGATTTTCGCTGCCAGAAGATAAATCACAGCCATACGAACGGCTACACCGTTTTCTACCTGTTGAAGAATTATTGATTGGTCGGAATCGGCAACATCGGAGGTTATTTCAACACCTCGATTAATTGGTCCGGGGTGCATGACAACAATTTGCTTGTTCAATGAATTCAACACCTCTTTCGTTAATCCAAATTGCATCGAATATTCACGCAAGGATGGGAAGTATTTAATGTCTTGACGTTCCAACTGAATCCGAAGCATGTTCGCTACATCGCACCATTCAAGCGCTGCCCTTAGGTTATGTTCCACCTTGACTCCGAGTTCTTCAATGTACTTTGGTATTAGGGTAGTTGGACCGCAAACCATTACTTCGGCTCCTAACTTTTGAAGGCAATAAATATTAGAAAGTGCTACGCGTGAGTGCAGAATATCCCCAACAATCACCACTTTTTTGCCCTCTACTGTTCCAAGTGCTTCTCGAATGGAATAGGCGTCAAGTAAGGCTTGAGTTGGGTGTTCATGTGTTCCATCTCCGGCATTAATCACTTTTGCATCTATTCTCTGGGATAGAAATAAAGCTGCTCCGGGGTTTGGGTGACGCATAACGACCATGTCAACTTTCATGGCCAAAATGTTATTTACGGTATCAATTAACGTTTCTCCTTTTTTGACTGAGCTACTCGATGCGCTAAAATTTACCACATCGGCTGATAGGCGTTTTTCTGCTAATTCAAATGAGAGACGCGTACGAGTAGAATTTTCAAAAAATAAGTTGGCAATTGTGATATCGCGTAAAGAAGGAACTTTTTTAATTGGTCGATTAATAACACCTTTAAAACTATCGGCTGTCGTGAAAATAAGTTCAATATCTTCTCGAGTAAGGTCTTTAATTCCTGTTAAATGATCAACGCTTAAATTATTCATCAGTTTCCGGTGTGTACAAAACAACTTTATCTTCTCCTTCGATTTCTTTCCATTCTACCGACACACGTTCGGCATGAAGGGTGTCAACCATTTTACCCACATAATCGGCTTGAATAGGCAAATCGCGGCTGAACCTTCTGTCGATGAGTGTGAGTAATTCCACTTTTTGCGGACGACCAAAAGCGAGTAGTGCATCGAGTCCAGCCCGAATTGTTCTTCCCGTAAAAAGCACATCATCAACCAGTACTACTTTTTTGTTTTCGATATCAAAATCGATATTGGTAACACTTGGAATTATTGGGCGTTCACGGCGTCTAAAGTCATCCCTATAAAACGTGATATCCAAATTACCGCACGTAATAGCGTGTCCAAGTATTTCTTCCAATTGGTGTTTCAACCGAGCGACAACATTTATGCCTCGCGGTTGCAATCCAATTAAAACAGTTGAAGAAAAATCGTGGTGATTTTCAATTAATTGATAGCAAAGTCTGTTGAGCGTGAGTTCGAAATGCCGCGTATTCAGAATGACTTGCTTTTCCATCGGGACAAAGATAGTTTTTTATCTAATCTTTCATTATGAAATGTGTGTAAAGAAGAAAAAATTGGTTCAATCAGCCTCCTTTGCGTTTAACTTGATACCCTTCTTTTTCGAGCAATGCGCATACCTTATCGCGAAAATTTCCTTGGATTAAAATTTCACCATCTTTTGCCGTTCCTCCCACACCGCACTTTTGCTTGACCATCTTTCCGAGGTCTTTCAGGTCATCTTCAGATCCAATAAACCCTTCAATTAACGTCACTTCTTTTCCCCCACGTTGTTTGCGATCAATGGAAACATATAATTTCTGTTGGTTCACAGGCAATGTATCTGGTTGTTCGTCCTCTTCGTATTCAAACTGAAAATCAGGGTTTGTTGAATACACCACATTCAATCGTTCTTTCTTCTTTGCCATTAGTATTTTTCAATTAGCGTTGCTCTTACGTCGTCAGTAATCACCTCATCGGGATATTTATTCAATGCTTTTCGAATTCCTTTCGGTGAACGCATTTCAAAAATAACGACTTTTTTGCCTTTTGATTGCCAGAATTGAACATCATCTATTTGACATTCATTATTCTTTAAAATAACTCCTGAAATACCGGGGAAATCTTCACTAATATTGGTGGGATCATCAATTTCGGGATGCACATGAAGAAATACATTAAATCCAGCAGCAACAAATTCTTCCACCCATTGCTTTCTATTTAAAATGACTGCCAAATCCACTCCATGATCAGCCGGTAACTGATCATTTATAGAAGAGATCATTTCTTGTGCATCAAGAATCGAAAAATCACACCCGCTGTAATGGCGTATATCTAAAAACAACCGTTTTCCTTTCAACCTTTCCCAGGGTAATTTAGTGAACTCGAGTAGCTCTTCATTCTTGATTGTGGAGTATGTCACAGGCATTACTTCATTTGCTGTTTTGGCTGCGATACATCCCGAACTGTTTGTTTGAGTTTCGAGTTTATCGTCATGATACAACCACAATGAACCATCTGCTGCTCGCTGAAGATCAACTTCAACGCCATCGCAACCATCTATAGCAAGTGCCAGTTCAATTGACTCGAAGGAATTGTCATGAAAAATGCTGTTTGTGTTTTCAAGTCCCATACCAGCATGTCCAGCAATTCGGATTGAAACAAAGTCTTTCTGTTTCTGGCAGGCAAAAAGAATCAAAACTAACACAACAACTACCTTTCCCTTACCATGCATAACTCAATCCAATTAACGCTTCGTATCCTATTGTGCCCTTGTTTACTCTCTTTTGTGTGAACGTATCATTGAAGTTTTCATTTAACCACCCGGCATAAATAGCTAAATTGAAACGGACAGATTCTCCAACAGAATAGGATAATCCACCTAAATATTCTTGCCAAAAATGAAGATTATTCGATGTTGTTTTCAAGTTAAGCAGTGAAAAGGCAGTTTTTAGTTCTGTATTGAGTCGGTTGTTTTTCGAATCGAATAAATTCCAACCACCAATCAGTGCAAGTCGCGGAAAAAACCGTTGCTGCACGAACGTGCGGTTTACGCCAATAGTTAATTCGGTTCCGAAAATCCACTGGTTGTTTTTAAGGCGAAAACTACCGCCAATAAAATAGTCGAGTCGATTAATGGACCCTGTGACCATAACTTGCTTAGACAGCGTTTGAGAAAAGCAGGATGCACTGAACAATAAACCAAAGATAATCAGTCTAAACATTGATCAAAAATAACGCTCACCATTGGTATATCAAAAAAGGATTTCCTGAATAGATCGGAAAGTTGACGCATGTGCTTCTACAATTATGTTGATATCCTGACTGTAACCTCCTCCCATCGTACAGACAATGGGAACATTCAATTGCCTTACTGCTTCAAATACGATTTCATCTCTTCGTTTACATCCAACGAGTGTAACGGATAACTTACCCAGCTTATCAGATTCTAGTATATCTACTCCACATTGGTAAAAGACAAATTGAGGTTGAAACTGATTTAAAATGGTGTTAAGTGATTTCTCTAGGAGATACAAATAGGTTTTATCATCTGTGCCATCTTCGAGTTCCACATCAAGCGAGGACTTTTCTTTTTGGAGCGGGTAATTGTTTTTACCATGCATACTAAACGTAAACACAGCATCTTTATCAGTGCACATTTCAGCGGTTCCGTTACCTTGATGGACATCCAAATCGATGATTAGAATTCGCTCTGCTTTTTGGTGCTTAAGTAACCACTCAGCCGCAATAACCTGATCGTTCAACAAACAAAATCCTTCTGCCCGATCTTTAAAGGCATGGTGCGTGCCACCAGCAATATTCATTGCCGCTTTATAATCAAGCGCTAACTCTGCTGCCATTCGAGTGCCTTCCATTATTCGGCATTCTCTTTCAATGAGTTGTGTCGAATGCACAAAGCCCGATACCCGTTGTTCACGATCAGTTAATTGCAGTCCAACTAATCGATCAAGATACGCCGAACAATGAACTTCTGATAGCAATGTTTGATCAATAAACTGTGGGGTAAAAAACTGCTGTTCACTGATGGTACCTTCACGAATTAATTGTGTAGGCAATAAGTGGTATTTCTCCATTGGGAATCGATGATTCTTGGGTAATGGGTGCACATATTGCTGATCAAAAGCGACCTTTAATTCTTGAAAAAAATGACGATGACTCATACTCGGCTTACTGCACAAGTAACAGTGTAAATGGAAGAGTGTTCCGCAAAATATGAAAAACGCACAGCTAAAGGCTTGTCGACTATTTTTCTCAATTGAACAAACCCAAGACCTTCGCCTACCTTTCCTTCTTGCAAGCCATGCTTCATGCGCTTGGTGTGTTCCTCATTGAGTATTTGACCAGCCATCGAATTAATTTCGGAGACAATCGATTTTATATGTTCTTCAGACGTGGTATCAATCAAATTTCCCGAATCAATTTTGTACTCAGCGTCATTACGACGAACCACAATAAATCCAGCTGCTTCATTTTCTTGGAACAATTTTGCATGGAAAAGCACATTATTCATCAATTCATACACCACACTGTAAACTCTGGCGGCAATTTTCTTTTCATCACCGGTTGAAAGAACTCTTTCATTCAATTGATCTAACATCCTGTGGATTAAATCCTGATGAAATGCGCCGTGATACTTTAAAACAGAAACAAAAGTTCCTTGTTCGTTTTCAATTTCTTGAACCACTTTCTCAAAATCCACTACACCTCATTTTATTCATTACTTGAACAAATGTATAAATCCATGACGTTCATTCCCATCATTTTCACGAATTAAATACGTGTAGACACCTTCGGTTAATGGCGTTCCGTTCTGAGCTCTTCCATTCCAATCATTTTGATAATTATTAGTAGAAAAAACTATTTCGCCCCATCTGTTTAAAATGGTCAAGCTTGTCTGAGGCATTAATCCTTCAATAATTAAAAAGTCATTTACACCATCGTTATTAAAAGTCAATACATTAGGTATGGTTAACCCATCAAAAACAGGTAGAGTGATTATATAGGTATCGATACATCCATTGTCATCTGTGACGGTTAATTGAATCGTATACTCGCCTTCAACAACGGTATATTCAACCTGTTCACCTGTAAATGTCTGACCGTTAATCGACCAACTATAATTTACGATTGTTCCATTACTATTATCCGTAAAAACAACTTGTGAATTCTCTGTTGGATCTTGTGGTGACCACGTAAAAGAAGCCGTTGGTACTATAGGTGCTGTCAGAAAAACAGGGCCAAACGAACTGGAACATCCTTGAGCATCTGTAACCGTTAATCCGTAAGAGCCTGGTGTTAAATCCGATATATCCGATGTTGTTTGTGATGTATTTGTCCATGAATAGGTCAAAGGTTGATTCCCGGTAATGACCAAGCCTTGAATCGACCCGTTTACCACACAGGAAGGCTGTATGACTTCTACACCTGAGGCATCAATCACAGGTGGCAGATTACCTTGTACCGTAAGTGTAGCCTCAGACACACATCCATTAACATCGAATACTTCTAACAGATATGTTCCTTGAGCTAAATTTGTTAAATCGAGCGTGTTTAATTGAGGGGAATTATTCCATTCTATTTGGTAGCTACCCCCACCACCTGAAAGAAGAATCCCATTTATTGAACCGTCACTTTGCCCACAATTCTCACTGGTAATTACTGCCGAATTTAAATCAATGGTTGGTAAATCATAAACGATAACAGTGGAGGTGAATACTGATGCACATTGGCCATTATCTGGCGTAAAGGTATACACTGTTATACCACTATTATCTGTAGACAACATTCCCGGATTCCAAGTGCCTGTAATACCGTTGTTTGAAGTTTCTGGTAACATCACCTGGGCAAGGACATCATTTAAACAAAACGGTCCATAAGTTGGAAAAGTTGGTGTAATTTGTTGGTTAACCGCAACTGTCATTGAAGCAGAATTCGCACATTGACCTGCGGTAGGCGTAAAGGTATAGGCAGTTGTTGCTGCTGTGTTAACTGCTGGTGACCAGGCGCCCGATATTCCTTCATTTGAGGTAGTTGGAAGCGTAAACAATGTCCCCGCGCAAACAGGTGAAACTTGGGCAAATGTTGGTGTTGTTGGTAGACCAACGGTTACCGTCATTGTTGCAGTTGTCGCGCATTGTCCAGAGGCAGGTAAAAAAGTATAGGTCGAGGTTGTCGTATTATTTAGTGCAGGTGACCAAGAACCATTAATGTTATTTGTAGACGACGTTGGTAAAACAAATGCATCTCCGATGCAAATTGGTGCTAACTGAATAAATGTTGGTGTAACATTTGGATTAACCGTAATTGTCATTGTTGCAGTTGTCGCGCATTGACCACCATTGGGAGTAAATGTATAAGTCGTTGTAGCTGAATTGTTTATTGATGGTGACCATGAGCCATTTATGGAATTCGTAGAAGAATTAGGTAAAGTTATAATCTCTCCTGCACATATTGGATTAATGGAATTAAATGAGGGAAAGGTTTCTGGAGAAACGGTAACAGTAACTTGATCGGTAACTGCACATCCCGAACTTGTCCCTGTAACAGTGTAAATCATTGTCCCAACTTGAGGGATAAAAGGAACACCATTACTTACTCCATTGTTCCATGAATAAGAAGTTGCTCCTGTAGCAGTTAAAGAAATTGGTGTGTTCTGACAAATTGTAATATCTGGACCTGCATTCACAATAGGTAATGGGTTTACAGTTACAGTTGTAGTAGCTGTTGCAACACAGCCGAGAGTTGTGGTCGTCAACGTATAATTTCCAGCATTAATCAAACCCGCATTGGGAATTGTCGGATTTTGAAGGATAGAAACAAACCCATTCGGACCTGTCCAAGAATAGCTGTCAGCAGTAGCACTTTGAAGTTGAATTAACGATCCTTCACAAAAAGGCCCCGTATTAATGGGACTTGAAATTCCGGTACCAAGAGTGTACGTAATTGTGACGTACCCATTACCTGAATTTGTAGCCCCAAGACAAGTACCACCTGCTGGCATTAGGCTAGATCCGCCGCCGCCGCCGCCGCCGCCATTTGCACCAGTGCAGCAACCATCATTTCCGCCGCCGCCGCCGCCATAATAGCCACCACCACCACCACCGCCAGATGCTGTTTGCCAATAACCAGCTTGACCTCCAGTACCTAAACTACCTGGTGAACCTCCCGGAGGAGTTCCAGCCCAGGGGGTTCCTCCCGCTCCACCGGCAAATTGGGTCCCCCCCAAAGCACCGGTACCGAATGTACTGCATCCTTGGGCACCATCGAGACAATTTGCCGCACCTCCGCACACTGCAGACGAGCCTCCACTTCTTCCTCCACCGCCTCCTGCGACGATAATTCTATTTGTCAAAGCGGTACCACCAATTCTGATGTCACTTGCACCGCCACCTCCCCATGACGCATAATTGATATTTCCATCTGATGAGGCATATCCTGTCCCTCCGCCATTGTAGCCACCAGAGTTATTACCTTGATTCCCTATTCCCCCTACGACAATATTTAGTACCTGACCCGAAGAAACAGTTAAGGTTGAATTTAATACTACTCCGTTACCACCATTTATACCGCCTCCTTTTGCACCAGCAACGAAGACTTGTATCGAATTCACACACGGAGGCACTATCCATGTTTGAACATTGCCTGTATAGTTAAATGTTACCGATTGACTTTGGGCATCAACACTAGAAAGAAGAAATACACCTATTAAAAAGGCTATTTGACTGAATGAATTCGACAACATTTGAATAATAAATATAGTAGGACGCGAAATATAACGCTCATTCTAGACTTTTCCTAATACTACCGTACTAGATGAATGAATCCATGTTTTAATTTATCATTCGGAGCATTTAAAACATATGTATAAACACCTTCAGTTAATAGCGCACCACTGAGGTCTCTTCCATTCCAATCATTTTGATAATTGTTGGTAGAAAAAACTATTTCGCCCCATCTGTTTAATATGGTCAAGTTTGTCTCAGACTTTAGACCTTCAATAAGAAAAAAGTCATTTACACCGTCGTTATTGAGCGTCATTACATTGGGTATAGTCAACCCATCAAAAACAGGAAGTGTTATTGTGTATGTATCACTACATCCATTGTCATCTGTAACGGTTAATTGAATCGTATAATCGCCTTCAATAACGGTATAATCGACCTGTTCACCTGAAAATGACTGACCGTTAATCGACCAACTATAATTCACAATTGTTCCAGTACTATTGTCCGTAAAAACAACTTGTGAATTCTCTGATGGCTCCTGTGGTGACCACGTAAAAGATGCAGTTGGTCCCGTTGGTGCATTGAGAACTGTAGGACCAAACACTGTAGAACACCCATTCACGTCTGTTACAGTTAACGTATATGATCCTGGCGATGCATCTAACAACGATATACTTGTTTCATTGGAATTTGTCCACGAATAAGTAAATGGTTGATTTCCGTTTGTTATCAAGCCTTGAATCGATCCATTCTGTACACAAGAAGGCTGGATGATCTGCACACCTGACGCATCAATCACAGGTGGTAGATTACCTTGAATATTTAATGTAGCCTGTGACATACATCCATTTGCATCTTCTACTTCTAACGTGTACGCTCCACTTGACAGATTTACTAAATCGAGCGTATTCAACTGTGGTGAATTATTCCATTCTATTTGGTAATTACCACCTCCTCCGGACAGAAGAATCCCATTAATTGAACCGTCACTTTGTCCACAATTCTCATTGGTTATTACCGCAGTACTTAAATTAATTATTGGCAACTCATTCACCGTAACATTCGATGTATAGATCGATGCACATTGTCCGGCATTCGGTGTAAAAGTGTATGTTATAACACCACTATTATCTGTTGATAACATTCCCGGATTCCAAGTACCTGTAATTCCGTTGTTTGAAGTTTCTGGTAACATCACCTGAGCAAGGACATCATTTAAACAAAACGGTCCATAAGTTGGAAAAGTTGGTGTGACTTGTTGATTAACCGTAACTGTCATTGAAGTTGTATTCGCACATTGACCAGCCGTTGGTGTGAATGTGTACGTCGTTGTTGCTGCTGTATTAATTGCTGGTGACCAAGTTCCTGTTATTCCATTCGTTGAGGTGGTATTCAATGTAAATGTGCCACCCGAGCAAATTGGAGCGACCTGAACGAAATTTGAGGTTACATTTGAATTAACCGTAACAGTCATTGAAGCTGTATTTGCGCATTGTCCTGCTGTCGGTGTAAACGTATAGTTGGTTGTTGCTGAGGTATTTATTGCTGGTGACCATACTCCAGTTATTCCCTGGTTTGAGGAAGTCGGCAACGTAAATAATGTTCCTGCACAAACTGGTGCTAACTGAGTAAATGCCGGAGTTATTGGTGGACCAACGCTTACTGTCATTGTTGCACTGTTCGCGCATTGACCAGCAGTTGGTGTAAATGTATAGGTCGTCGTTGCGCTATTATTAATTGCCGGCGACCATGAACCGCTAATTCCGTTTGTAGATAATGCGGGTAACGTAAATGTTCCTCCAGCACAAATTGGTGCTACTTGTGTAAATGCAGGTAAGACATTCGGATTAACCGTAACTGTCATTGCCGTTGTATTGGCGCATTGGCCAGCAGCAGGAGTGAATGAATACGTTGTAGTTGCTGATGTATTGATTGCCGGTGACCAGGTTCCTGTTATCCCATTCGTTGAGGTCGTAGACAATGTGAATGAGCCTCCAGAACA
>CANHQC010000029.1 GCA_947462695.1 Flavobacteriales bacterium
ATTACTATTCGCGATAATGACGAATTACTTGAAGCAAAATTAACGAACGGATCAAACGAAATTGTGCTTGCTACTAGCTCCGGTCGCGCTATTCGATTCAATGAATCAACCGTTCGGCCGATGGGTAGAAACGCTTCTGGAGTTAGAGGAGTTACCTTAGGAGATAACGGCGATCAGGTTGTGGGAATGATCTGTGTAGAAGATGTGTTCTCAACAATTCTAGTTGTCTCTGAGAAAGGATATGGTAAACGGACATTCTTAAACGATCCTGAAGACCAAGAGCCAGTTTACCGAATCACTAATCGCGGTGGTAAAGGTGTCAAAACACTCAACATCACAGATAAAACGGGACCATTACTTTCTATATTGAATGTGAATGATGAAGAAGATTTAATGATCATCACTAAATCTGGTGTAACAATCCGTATGCACATTGACACCATTCGCACAATGGGTCGAGCTGCGCAAGGCGTTCGTTTGATAAACTTGAAAAACAACGCTGAGATTGCGGCAATTGCCAGAGTACCGCGCTCTGATGAAGAAGATGAAGAGTTGGATGAGAATGGAATGCCGATAAACCCAACTTCTGATGAAGAGCAAACGGAATCTGGCACAGATATTGAAAACAACGATGCCGAATAATTTGTTAAAGATCAAAAGATACCATATGAAAAAAGTAACCTTTATTTTGGGATTGATTGGATTTACCTCGGTTTCCATGGCTCAAAAAAACGTAGAAACCAGCGCGGCGGTAGAATACAAGAATGGTTTTATTACTGCTATGGCCAATGGTGACATGGACAAAGCAAAAAAATCATTGATTGCTGCCAAAGGACACATCGATGCTGCTTCCATTCATCCAGACACAAAAGAAAGCCCGAAAACACTTTATTACAAGGGCGAAATCTATTCCAACTTCCTCGTTCTGGGAATGCAAACAATGGATACATCATTTATTAAACTTGCCGGTGACGATGCAATGGATGTGGCAGTAGCTGCGTTTAAAAAAGGATTCCAAGTGAGTGATAAGTTTGATAGTGATATAAGACAATCATCCTATCAGAAACATGACATGCTAGATGGTTTTGCATCCATGATGTACAAAAACAACATGTTTAATGAAGCTGCGGAAATTTATTTGGTTGAAGCTAAATTCTTTGATGCAGTAGGAGAAGTAGATTCAACCTCTCTATTCAACTCTGCATTATGTTTTGAGAAAGGTGGAGACTTTGGCAAAGCAGCTGATGGATACGCTAATCTGGCACGATTGGGTTACAAAAAAACAACCAGTTATGTGTTAGCTTCGACTGCTTACCGCAAATCAAAACAATTAGATAAAGCTAAATCGATCATTTCAGAAGGTCGCGTAAAGTTCCCTTTGGAAAAAGACTTGCTTCTTGAATTGGTGAACATGAGTATTGAAGCAGGAGATGCTGCTGGTGCTCAAGCAGCACTAAATGAAGCAATCGAAAAAGACCCAAAGAACAAACAATTGCACTATACCATCGGAACGATCTACATTGACTTAAAGCAAAATGAAAAAGCAGAAGCGTCGTTGAATCAAGCGATTGCATTGGATCCAAACTACGAAGATGCCCTCTATCAACTTGGTGCTCACCTTGTTACATGGGCTGGGGAAATGAAATCCACAGCAAGTCAATTGAAATTTGGCGATCCAAACTACGACAGAATGAATGCTGAAGCTGACATGCTTTACACAAAAGCGATTATGCCGTTGGATGCGTACATTGCAAAAAAACCAAACGATAAAGACGTATTAACAATTTTATTTCAGCTGTATCGAAACCTTGGTCAATTTGACAAAGCAAACGAATACAAAAAACGTGCTGACGCAATAAAGTAATGCGCTACATAAAATCGATAAAGACCATCCTCGGATGGTCTTTTTTTTGCTCTATTGTTTTGTACCGATCTTTTCACTAATTTTGCACCCTCAAATAGTGCTGTACCCTGTTGAATTACAGCTTAGTATTCACACTTTCAGATGAGCAGGGAATCTGAAATACAAGTAAAAAAGCCTCATGGCAAAAAAAACAGTTGAGCAGCACGGCGCTGCAGATTTTGATTGGGATGCGCTCGCATTAGACGGGTACACGCATATCCAACGTTCTGAGTTATCAGACAAATACGAACAAACGTTGACTTCGATTAACGAAAAAGAAGTAGTTGAAGGAACGGTTGTATTGTTAACTAAGAAAGAAGTGATTATCAACATCGGATTCAAATCTGAAGGTGTTGTTGCTGCTTCTGAATTCCGTTACAACCCGGACTTAAAAGTTGGGGATACTGTTGATGTGTATGTTGAATGTCAAGAGGATAAAAGCGGTCAGTTAATTGTCTCTCACCGAACAGCGCGTATGCACAAAGCGTGGATCCGTGTGAATGATGTGCTTCGCACAGGTGAAGTCATCACTGGATTTGTGAAGTGTCGTACAAAAGGAGGATTAATTGTTGACGTATTCGGAATCGAAGCGTTTTTACCAGGTTCTCAAATTGATGTTAAACCAATTCGTGACTACGATATTTACGTTGGTAAGAACATGGAGTTCAAGGTCGTGAAAATCAACCAAGAATTCCGAAATGTAGTTGTTTCTCATAAAGCGCTTATCGAAGCAGAGCTTGAAGAACAGAAAAAACAAATTATTTCAGGATTAGAGAAAGGACAAGTATTGGAAGGAACGGTTAAGAACATTACTTCTTACGGTGTCTTTATCGATCTTGGAGGTGTAGATGGATTGATTCACATTACAGATCTTTCTTGGGGTCGTGTTAACCACCCAGAGGAAATCGTTGAATTAGATCAAAAATTAAACGTTGTAATCCTTGATTTCGATGACGATAAGAAACGTATCGCTCTTGGATTAAAACAACTTCAACCACATCCATGGGATGCACTTGATGCAAACCTACAAGTAGGTGATAAAGTTTCTGGAAAAGTTGTCGTTATGGCTGACTACGGTGCGTTTGTTGAAATCGCTGCTGGAGTTGAAGGATTGATCCACGTTTCTGAAATGAGCTGGTCTCAACACTTACGTTCAGCGCAAGATTTTATGACTGTTGGAGATACTGTTGAAGCTGTTATCTTAACATTGGATCGTGAAGAGCGTAAAATGTCTCTAGGTATTAAACAATTAATGCCAGATCCTTGGGCAGATATCGAAGGCAAGTACGCCGTTACAACTAAGCACAATGCGAAGGTTCGTAATTTCACAAACTTTGGTGTATTCGTTGAACTTGAAGAAGGAGTTGATGGATTGATTCACATTTCTGACCTTTCATGGCAGAAAAAGATCAAGCACCCATCTGAATTCTGCAAGGTAGGTGAAGAAATGCAGGTTGTTGTATTGGAAATCGATCGTGAAAATCGTCGTATTTCATTAGGACACAAGCAACTTGAAGAAAATCCTTGGGATGTATTCGAAACCATCTTTGGAGAAGGATCTGTTCATCAAGGAACAATCATTGAAAATAAGGACAAGTCTGGCATCGTTTCATTGCCATACGGAGTTGAGGGAATCTGTCCTTCTAAACACCTACGTAAAGAAGACGGTACGAACGCTAAAGTTGAAGAAACACTTGATTTCAAAGTGATTGAATTCAATAAAGAAGCGAAGAAAATCGTTGTCTCTCACACGCGTACTTATGAAGAAGGAGAAGATAAACCAACTTCAAAAGGTGATAAGAAAGGTTCAACTGGATCTTCTACTTCACAAGCAGTGAAAGCAATTAACCAAAACAACGAGAAATCAACACTTGGAGATTTGGATGCACTTGCTGAATTGAAAGAGAAAATGGATAAAGGAGAATAATTCTCCACTATCCTTAAAATAAAAAAAGTCCGCTCATTGAGCGGACTTTTTCTTTGTATAGAAATGGACTTCGTTATTTCTTCTTTTTAAGGGAATTAGCAAGAGCTAACAATCCGTCTTCCATTTGCATTCCAACTACTTCTTTAATTAATTTGCCGTTACCATCAATTACGAGTAACGTGGGATACGCTTTTACTTTATACATTCGTGCTAGCTCAGGTCCATCAGCATCTTTCTCACAATCTATTTTTAAGTTGATAAATTGTTCATTGTACACCTTACCAACTTCCTGGTTTTTGAATGAAGTAGCTGCCATTCGTTTACAAGGACCGCACCAGCTGGCATATGCATCAATAAAAATAAGTTTACCCGATTTTAACGATTGTTTTTTGGCGTCCTCTAAGGAGAGTGTTTGAAACTGAATACCTTCTTCAGTCGATTGGGAGGAGAGTTGCTTTTCAGTTAAAAATGACATTCCCACAAAAGCAAGGGAACAAATTAAAAGTAATTTTTTCATGTTATTTCTGTTAAATTAATACGCTTTCACTTTTGATGTTACACACGAATATAACTGCAAATCATCAAAGTTGTTACTTTTGAGACAAAAACCATTCCAAGTTCCGAAATGATCCAATCGATTACGTATTTGAAGGGTGTGACAGTAGAAAAACATCAACTTGAGGTTTTCTTGGATCAATGGTTTTCACCGGGTAAAACACTAACAATTCGAACTTCAGGCTCAACCGATACGCCAAAATTAATCGAATTGAGTAAGGAACATATGCGAATTTCGGCACGAGCGACAATCGACTATTTTTCGATCCAAAAAGGAGGAAATGCCTTGTTGTGCTTGTCACTAACGACCATCGGAGGTGTTATGATGGTGGTTCGTTCCATTGAAAGAAACCTGAATTTAATCGTTGCGCCTGTTCAATCTCAACCAATAACAGATTTGAACAATCAATTAGAAATAGACCTAGCTGCAATGGTACCTACTCAGGCACATCAATTAGTAGAAGAAAATCCAAATGCGTTATCATCAATTCGCACCCTTCTTGTTGGTGGGGCACCGGTAACAACACAACTTATTGAAAAACTAAACTCAATCCACTACACCGCTTACCAGACATTTGGCATGACAGAAACTATCTCTCATGTAGCAGTACGAAAAATCGGTGCAGAAACGGATGACTATTATGAAGCATTGCCACATATTCAATTTTCGAAAAATGACGATCAGTTGGTCATCCACTACCCCAGTATTTCAACAAATCCAATTCAAACAAAAGAACACATTGAATTAATCGATGAACACCATTTTAACTGGTTAGGTAGAACAGATTTAGTCATCAATTCGGGTGGCAAGAAAATTTTTCCGGAAGCGATTGAAGAAAAACTTGGAAGATTTATTTCTCAGCCGTTTATTGTTGCAGGAATTCCTGATAATTATTGGGGTGAAATGGTTGTTCTTTTGGTAGCTACACCTAATGACCTCAAGTTAGATAAAAGTCAACTTACACAGGTTGGATTGAAAGGACATGAACTTCCGAAACGCGTATATTACATAAACAAGCTCATTCAACTGCAAAGCGGAAAAGTGGATCGAAGATCAACGTTAAATCAACTTAAACGGGATGAATATACAGAGCTGCTATAACATACTCGGTGCTCAACCAGTTGATTCCGATGCAGAATTGCGACGGAAATACCGTCGGCTTGCATTAAAATACCATCCCGATAAAAATCCAGACCCAAAGGCCAAGGAACAATTTATTGCCTTAAATGAAGCGTACGAAGCACTAATTAACCATAGGAAGGAACAAAACCATCAGCATAAAACGGTTGGACAAAGAAGATCTCATTCACCCAAAGAGGAAAGGATTCGCGAAGCAAAAAGGCGCTATTATGAGCAATTGGAACGTGAGCGATTGGCGAATGAAAACTACTTTATTCGCTTATTCCAAGGCTACAGGTGGAGGGTAATTAAAATAAGTATGTGGGTTGGTATTGCACTCAGCCTTGTGCTAATCAGTGAATGGTTTCTACCCTATAAAATAGAGAACGATGAACTGACATATTATGCCTATGAAGTTGCTCAGTTAAGTGAAGCAGAAAAGTTATCTATTTTAAAAACATCGAATGATCACTCGTTTTGGGTGGTTAATTTTCGCAGGGATGAGATTCACAAAATACGGCATATTAATGTTTATAGAACGGGTATTTTTCATCAACCAGTGAAACTTTGTGGGAGGGATTTTCAATCGACCTTTTGTTATCCGATTAAACTCACTTTTCAATCAATGAAATTAGTGATATTAATTATTTTCCTTCTTCCAACGCTCACCTTTCTGTTTAGAAGAAAAACAACTTGGTTCACCATAATCTATTACCTCAGCCTAGTCCTCTCTCCTACTTTAATGATGCTGTTTCTTGTGCAAAACAACCATTTATACCACCTACTTACATTAGGATTTTTCTAGCTAGCGCTTTAGTGCCCTATCGAGCTCCCGCTGATCGTCTTTAGCCTTTAGATCTTGTCGTTTATCGTGAAGTTTTTTTCCTTGTGCAAGGGCAATTTCCACCTTAACCCATCCCCCATCAGATAAGAATAAGCGCAAAGGAATCAATGTATGGCCTTTAGTCGTTAGGAATTTTTCAATTTTAATAATTTCCTTTTTATTCAAGAGCAATTTACGGTCTGAACGCGGCTTGTGTACATAAAACGATGCATTTTCATATTCGGAGACGAACATATTCCGAATGAACACCTCTCCCTGATGAAAAATACAATATGCTTCGAGTATACTGGCTTTACCTTTACGAATACTTTTAATTTCAGTGCCTTTTAATTGCATACCTGCAACAAACATATCCGTCAAGTGGTATTCAAAACGTGCACGCTTGTTTCGTATGTTCAATTCATTCGCTGCCATTGGTGCAAAGTTACGCTTTTCAAAAGTCTTAATGAACAACAACTGTTCAAAACAAACTTAAATGGCTTTTCATAGCATTCTCATAGAATTTACCTTTGCTTAGTGAAATTGCATTCAAAATATGTGGAACAAGCTGTTGATCAGCTTTCATCTTTACCTGGAATAGGCAAACGAACAGCGCTACGACTTGTTTTACAATTATTAAAACGCAGTGAAGTAGAAATTGAACAATTTACACAAGCCTTTATTGCGCTCAAAAAAGAAACCAAAACGTGCAGCTCTTGTGGAAACCTTTCTGATGAATCTACTTGTTCCATTTGTTCGAATGAGAAACGTGACCATTCCATTATTTGTGTTGTAGAGGATATCCGAGATATTATGGCCATTGAATCAACAGGCTCATACAAAGGGATTTATCATGTGTTAGGAGGAGTAATCTCACCGATGGACGGCATTAGTCCTTCAGATCTTTCGATCGCTCCATTAATTGAAAAAGTATCGACTGGTAATGTGATTGAAATTATTTTTGCGTTAAGTCCTACAATGGAAGGCGATACAACCAATTTCTATTTATTTAAAAAGCTGCAAGGAAAAGAAGTTTTAATTACCACTTTGTCACGTGGCGTATCGGTTGGTACTGAACTGCAATTCGCAGATGAACAAACGCTGAGTAGGTCCTTAATCCATCGACATCCGTTTAAAATCAATTAGTTATGCTTAAAGAGTTTAAAACATTCATTATGCGAGGAAACGTAGTCGATCTCGCAGTTGCCGTTATTGTAGCAAATGCCTTTAGCGCAATTGTTGACTCACTTATTTCTGATGTTATTACCCCGCTTTTATTGAAACCTGCGATGACAGCGCTTCATGTTGATAAGCTCAGTAATTTGGGTTGGAACGGAGTGCTTTACGGAAAGTTTCTGGCCTCAACCATTTCATTTCTGGTTACCACGTTAATTATTTTCTTTCTTGTTAAGGCCTTGAATAAAGCCAGGCTCGTCAACAAGGACAATACTAACCCGTCAGCGTCTAATCAACCTGAGGAAGCAGATTTATCGAAAGATCAAAAGATCTTGCAAGAAATTCGAGATGAGTTGATAAAATTGAACTCGAAATAATCAGTGATTTGCTTTTATTTCCTTCTGAGTATACTCCTTTGCCAACTGATGAATTTCTTTAGATGTTACGTCATGAAAACCAATCGGAAAGGTTACTAATGACTGAATCATTGCTTTAGCCACATTAATGGATTCAACCGGCTTGAATTGATCGATCATACCAGTTTTCGCAAGTGCATTGCCAATAGCAATAGACATTTTTTCACCGGGACGTTTTTCCATTCTTGGGCCTTCAAGCACTGAAGGTTTAACTAAAACCACTTGTTCAAACCCCATTTCAATCGCATTTTCATCTAATTGAGCCTTCATACGAGAATAAAAGAAAGGTGATTTTTTACTAACACCAAGTGCTGAAACAACCACGCAACGCTTGACGCCGTTTTCTTTGGCCAAACGCATTACTTTCGTTGGGATATTCACATCAATATCGAATTGCTGCTCTTTTGACCCTGCTTTTTTCATTGTTGTCCCAAAAGCAATAAACAACACATCTACCTCATGATGAATAGGCCATTCGTTCAATTCATCAAAATCAACCACATGATTCGTTACCGAAATTTCCCGAATATCCATCTCCCTTCTGCTCAATAGATCAATTTTTGCAAACCTTTTATCCATTATTAAAAGCTCCAAAAGCTCATGACCTACAAGACCTGTAGCGCCTAAAATGACTGCGTTCATTTCATTACTCAATTAAAATATTGCACAAATCATTCAATCTACAAAAAAAAATCCTATTTTCGACCAAACAGAAAACGAAAGTTACATTTTGCTATTGCATTTTTATGACTAGTATTTTTGTCGCCAAATTGGATTTTGGCATCGGAAATGACGAATTACGTCAAGCGTTCGCGCGTTTTGGGACAGTTTTAAAAGCGACTGTTGCCACTGATCGTGAGACTGGTAAATCCCGTGGTTTTGGATTTGTTGAAATGGCTAATGCTGAAGAAGCAAGAGAAGCTATCAAAGCTCTAGACGGAAGTCTATTGAACGGTAGACCCATTGCGGTTAAAGAAGCTGAACAACGTCCTGACAACCGAGGACCGAGAGATCAATCGTCAAGGGACTCAAATCGACCTGTTCGTGATCAGCAGCCTCGAAATGATCGCCCAAATCGAGAGGACGATAGAAGACCTATACAAGGTGATGCTCCTGCCGCTCCATTCATCCCGCCATTTGAATCTTCGAAAATCGAACCTAAACGAAAAAAGGAAGACAAAAAAGGAAAACCTTGGGATGATGATAAAGGAATGAAGAAGCCAAAGATGAATGCGTACAAAAAATCAGGTAAGCATTCGCGGTTTTTTGATGAGGATGAAGACGATGACTTTGAACTCGATAATTTAAATTCTTTGTATTCTAATGATGATTTAGACGAAACAGAGGATGATTTCGAGGATGAAGATTAAGTAAATACTTTTTCTACCTCGTTGTTTTAAACTTGTTATTTCCTTTAAAGCCTTAGCTTTGTATCATGGAAATCGTCATTATTATCCTCTTATCTCTTTTAAATGGATTTTTTGCTTTATCTGAAATCGCTTTGGTTTCAGTTAAACGATCCAGAATTGAACATTTGGCTGATCAAGGAAATTCACGAGCAAAAACCATATTACTTCTGTTAGATAAGCCTGAGAACTTTTTATCCTCCGTTCAGGTCGGAATTACACTTATCGGCATTATATCAGGTGCATACGG
Source organism: Flavobacteriales bacterium (assembly GCA_947462695.1). Taxonomy (GTDB): domain Bacteria; phylum Bacteroidota; class Bacteroidia; order Flavobacteriales_D; family Crocinitomicaceae; genus M0103. The sequence continues at coordinate 9,577 of CANHQC010000029.1, forward strand.
AGGAGCTGCATTGACAGACGATCTTATACTAATTCTTGAACCATTAGGTTTATTTGGAGGTTATACTGAAACCGTCTCGCTATTGGCTGTCATTGGCTCAATCACCTATTTTACAATTGTCATTGGAGAATTGGTACCAAAGACAATTGCTATGAATAATGCCGAATCAATTGCAATGGTTTGCTCACCAATAATCAAGTACTTCACGATAGTCACGTATCCCTTTGTAAAATTGCTTTCCGTTTCAACACAAATGCTCTTGAAACTTTTTGGAATTAAAGAAAAAGATAATGACGCGATCAGTGAGGAGGAATTGAAATTTATGCTTCACAATGCAGGGAAACAAGGGGTTCTTGAAAATGAAGAAAGTCAAGTGCATCAAAACTTATTTTTCTTTACCGATCAAACCGCTAAATCACTTATGACGCATAGTTCTGAAGTTGAATGGATTAATTTGCGTCATTCATTGAAAGATATTTTCAATCAATTGATTCAAAGTGCGCATTCCAAATTTGTCGTATGTGATGGTCAATTAAGTCATGTAAAAGGTATAATAAACATAAAAGACTTTTTAGAAAATTACCAGAAAGAAGGATTTCAGCTTGAAGACATCATGCAACCACCAATTTATGTTGTTCAGAACTCACCTGCTTTCCGCATTTTAAATGTATTTAAGAGTAAGAAACAATACATTGGTGTTGTCATTGATGAGTTCGGAGGAGTAATTGGAGTCATTACGCTTCATGATTTAATAGAGGCGATAGTTGGTGATTTACCGGATGAAGATGAATCCGATGGAGAGGATATCATCCAACGAACTGACGGTTCTTACTTAATCAATGGAAAAACGTTGATTTTTGAACTTAATCAGTTCTTTCAACGTGAAATTATCGAAGACAACATTGCACAGTATACAACACTTGCCGGTTTTATTCTGAATCACATCCAGCGCATTCCACAACCTGGAGATCATTTTGAAATGGGAAGTTATTATTTTGAGATTGTCGATATTGATGGGCTAAGAATTGACAAAGTTCTCTTTCGAATTAACGAATCTTTTCCGGTTAATTAATCCCGATTTCATTCAAAGCAGCTGAGATGTGCAAAATTACATCGGTTGCTAGAAGCGAATTTTCATTAATCTTTCGCAGCGCAATATCCGCGGCTTTCCCATGAACGTAAGTAGCGATCAATGCCGATTCAATTGGTGAATAACCTTGAGCAAGAAATCCTGTAATCATCCCGGTCAAGACGTCTCCTGACCCTCCTTTTGCTAAGCCCGGATTTCCGGTTGTATTTATGTACAAGCTACCATCAGCGCTTGTAATAACCGCATGATGTGATTTTCGAATAAGTATGGCTTCATGAAGTATCGACCATTCTTGCTGCATATCGATTAATTCTTCTTCTTTAAGCTGTTTTCCAATTAATCGTTCAAACTCTCCTCGATGTGGAGTTAAAATAGAATCATATGGTAGCCAGGAAAGCAATTCCTGCTGATCTGACAACATGTTTATAGCATCCGCATCTATTACTAAAGGAACCAATGAAGATTGAAAAAGGGCTTTTATAACTCCAAAATTATCCTCCGATTGCCCAATTCCGGGACCGATTCCAATTGATGAAAAATGCGATAAATTGGGCAGTTCACTAACAAAATCAACCGACTTATCAAGTGAAACCATAGCCTCTGGAATTGCCAACTGTAAAACTGACTCTCCTCGAGATGGGATATGAGTCGTTAACAAACCAGCTCCAGCATATAAGATTGCTTTTGATGCAAGAACTGCGGCACCCATTTTTCCTTTACTCCCAGCAATCAATAATGCATGACCATACTCCTGTTTTGTTGAATTGGGGTTTCTTTTTTTGATCAATGAGTGAATAAAGGGATCATCAAGGATTTTCATTGTCGGAACTTATTATTTAGAATGCATCGAAGCAAGTTCTTATATTCTAAAATGGATTTCTTTTTCCTTAAGCTGACTCTAATTTTCAATTGACGAACAACTCTAACGAATTGAATCTCAGTAAAAACAGTCAGCTTTATGTTAATAGTAAGTTAAGGGAATATTTTTTCTACATTTACATCAACTATAAAACCATGCTAAAAAAAATTCTTTTTTTCTTCGGAATAGCAACTGTTCATTCAGTTAATGGACAATATTGCACGAACGTAGGTCCTTCTAGCACAGCAGATTCAAATGTAGAGTCCGTTGTATTAATCGGCGC
>CANHQC010000030.1 GCA_947462695.1 Flavobacteriales bacterium
ACGTGCGAATATTATCGAAACATTGTACAGAAGAAAGTACATTGCCAAGCAGAAGAAAAACATTGTCGCGACTCAAACCGGGATGGATTTGATTGATACAATTGAAAATGAATTATTAAAAAGCCCTGAATTAACCGGTCAATGGGAACGTAAAATTCGCTTAATCGAAAAGGGTGAATACGACGCTGCCGTATTTAAAAACGAGCTTTATCAGATGGTAAGGGAGGTTACCGATCAAGTGATTTTTTCTACAAACCGACAAATTAACCTTGTCGCACAACCTGTCATTCAGGAGAAAGCAGTCAAGGAAAAAAGGCCCGCAAAAGAAAAGGTAAAAATCGAAGAGTTGGATTGTCCGAAATGCAAACAAGCGAAAATTATGAAAGGTAAAACAGCTGTTGGTTGCGGGCAATTCAGTATTTGTGGATTTAAAATTCCGCTGGAACTCGCAGGGAAACAATTAACTGAAAGTCAATTGATCGATCTACTCACCAAACGCAGAACAGGAATAATAAAGGGGTTTCAAGTTCCTGGTCAAGACAACCCATTTCAAGCCAAACTTATACTTGGTGAAGATTTAAACGTACGTTTTGATACTTAAAGACTTTTTCGTTAATTCGGTATGAAAAATTAGAACGTAAATAGGTATTAATCGATTAATAAGTAACCGACTTAACAGATTTTATACTTTTTTTCAGTACTATAGCTAAAATCATTTGTAAATTCAATTTTTTAAAACACAACATATGAAATGTCCCACATGCAAAGAAACTAACCTGGTAATGTCCGAGAGACAAGGTATAGAAATCGATTATTGTCCAGATTGCAGAGGTATCTGGTTAGATCGAGGAGAATTAGATAAAATCATTGAAAAAACCATTGAGCACGAAGCTCCAAAACCAAGTGGAACTCAGCCCACATCAACACAGACACATATTCATCATACGCACAGTCAACCGAGTATGAGTGATTTAAAACACATGTATAAACACGGTCACCACAAGAAAAGAAAACATTGGTTACACGATTTATTTGATTGATTTAAGCGCCCTTTTACGGGCGTTTTTTATTTGTCCATTTACCGAAAAAAAGGTATTGAAAAAATTTGTCCTATGACTTTACATCGATTTTCTGTAGCTCTTTTATACATGATCATCTTGAAGGTCACAATAGCTCAAACAACATTATCAAAAAAGCAACAAACACTGCTCAACGACATGAATCCAACACCTGAATTGACCATTGAAATCTGGAGTGATATCGCATGCCCTTTTTGTTACCTTGGTAAACGAACGCTCGAACACGCATTATCCAATTTTCCGAAAGGAAAAGAAGTCAACATAATCTGGCGGTCGTTTCAACTTAATCCTGACCTAGTCACCGATACCAATCTTTCCACTTACGATTATCTTCATGACCATAAAGGAATCGCCATAGAACAGTCCAAACAAATGACCGCAGGAATTTCGGAAAGAGGCCGTGAATTAGGCATCACCTACGAATTTGAAAAATCCATTGTTTCGAATACCAGAAAAGCGCATGAAGCCATACATTTCGCGGCAGCTTACGGTAAACAATCCGAGATGAAAGAAGCGCTTTTGCATGCACATTTTACAGCAGGGAAAAATGTAGATGATTTTAGCGTACTTGTCGAAATTGCGAGCGGATTGAATCTAAATACAGAAACATTTTTGGAAGCGTTAACGTCCAATAAATATGCACCTGAAGTTGAGAAGGACCAGCAAATGGCCCAACAAATCGGTGTGCGTGGTGTTCCTTTTTTCGTATTTAACCGGAAATACGCGGTGAGTGGTGCTCAACCAATTGAAGTCTTTCAAGAGACATTGGAAAAAGCGTTTTCGGAATAGTTATTGGGTCCCATTTATCCAATCTGCTATAACATCTTACTTTTTCCTTCAATTTAACCGTTCATTTAGAGAAAAAATAAATTGACTGAAAAAGGCGTCTCTGTGTCCTGATTTTACCTCATTATTGCTGTAGAAAAGAAATCAAAATGGCTACAGAAGTATTGAGGGGAACGATTGATTGGATAACTCAAAAAGACATTGATTTACATTCAATAAAGGAAAATCAAGTACCAAAAAAAGTATTCAAAATTGGTGGATTGGATAAGTACCGCATTCCACGGATTAGTAAACAGTCAATCATCCTGCCAACATACAGCCGTATTTCATTTTGATTCAATTCCGTGTGCCCATTCGGCACACCGGATCGGTGAGTCACTGATCTGTAAGTGAATGTTTTTTCAAGCTTCGGGTTGCACGGTTTTCCGCAGAGCTCCAAACCTGACAACCCGTAATCTTTAATCTGGGTGGAGGATTGTTTCCTTCACCCAATTAACGAACAACCATGCATTTTCAACAGTATAAAAAACAGTTCATTCGAAAAGCAAAAAGGGAAGGATTTAACCAACTCGAGATTAACCGATGCCTTCAATATGCTGAAAATTTAATGAACAATGGATTACCTGTGGTATACGATTTAGATCACTTTTCGCAACTTGTTGGGTATGACAAACAATACATCAAAAAATCAATCTCACATTCACCAGCTTTCTATCGAAAATTCAAGGTGCCCAAACGAAATGGAACATCCCGTCTACTAGCTGAGCCATTACCAAGTCTGAAAGAAATTCAATTTTGGATACTTAAAAATATTCTGCATCAACTTCCCATTCATTCTCATGCAAAAGCTTATAAACCAGGAATTGGTCTAAAAGAAAACCTGAAATTTCACGTCAATCAACCAATGGTGATGACAATGGATATCGTTGACTTTTTTACTTCTATCAAACGGAATCAAATAGAGGAAGAATTCGTTCGCATAGGTTATGGAAAACGGATTTCTAATCTGTTTGCTAAGCTTTGTACGTTATCCGATCACCTTCCGCAAGGAGCTCCAACAAGTCCCTACCTCTCTAATTTGATTTTTCGTTCAGTTGATGAGGTACTTGCCGAATTCTCAAAAACGCACAACATTCGCTACACAAGGTACGCCGATGACCTAACATTTTCAGGAGAATTTGATCCCAATCTTTTATTCAACCGTGCGCAACTTGCAGTTAATTCAATCGGATTAACTATCCATCCGACAAAAACAAAGGTGATGAAAAGACACCAACAACAGCGGGTCACGGGAATGAATGTCAATAAAAAAATACAAGTGCCTTTTGAAAAAAGAAACAGGCTCCGACAAGAAATGTATATGATCGAAAAATACGGGTTTCAGGAACACTTGCGTCACTGTTCGATCAACGATCACCATTACCTCAATCGACTAAAAGGACGGGTAAATTTTGTGTTGCACCTCAATCCAGATGATCAAGAATTCAAACGATACAAAGCTGAACTCCTACAACTTGACAAAGCAGGGCAGATTCTTGAACACGCAAAGTCGAACCTAGTCACCCCTTAATTGCTCAAACCTTGCTATCTTTGTCGACCAACATTCGTACATGGCAGATACACGGTATAACCTTCGCGGGGTTTCAGCAGGAAAGGAAGAAGTACATAATGCGATCAAATCGGTCGATAAAGGCTTATTCCCAAAAGCATTTTGCAAAATTGTTCCAGATTATTTAACCGGAGATGAGGACTATTGTGTCGTTATGCACGCAGATGGTGCTGGGACAAAATCAGCGCTTGCTTATATGTACTGGAAAACAACCGGTGACTTATCCGTTTGGAAAGGAATCGCACAGGACGCACTAATCATGAACATCGATGATTTGTTGTGTGTTGGTGCTACTGAAAATATTTTGCTCTCTTCAACCATCGGCAGAAATAAACACCTGATTACAGGCGATGTCATTTCAACGATCATTAACGGAACTGAAGAGTTGTTGACTGAATTGCGTGATCAAGGAATCGGCATTCATTCAACCGGAGGTGAAACAGCTGATGTGGGCGATCTCGTGCGAACCATTATCGTGGATTCAACTGTTGTTTGCCGAATGAAACGATCGGACGTCATCTCCAATCACCACATTCAACCTGGGGACGTTATTGTTGGTCTTGCTTCTTTCGGTCAGGCCACCTACGAAAAAGAATACAACGGTGGAATGGGAAGCAACGGCTTAACATCTGCACGACATGATGTCTTCGAAAAAGCATTGGCAAAGGCTTTTCCAGAAAGTTTTGATGCTGCGGTTCCGGAAGAATTGGTCTATTCAGGAACAAAATCGTTAACAGATCAAGTGGAAGGCTCTCCATTGAATGCGGGAAAGTTAGTCCTCTCTCCTACCCGAACGTATGCTCCTGTCATCAAACAACTGCTCGACAAGCACCGAAAAGACATTCATGGTATGGTCCATTGTTCAGGAGGAGCGCAAACGAAAGTATTGCATTTTGTGGATGACGTGCACATCATTAAAGACAATTTATTTCCAATTCCACCTCTTTTCAGTTTGATTCAACAAGAGTCAGGAACTTCTTGGGAAGAAATGTACAAAGTCTTTAATATGGGGCATCGCATGGAAATCTATGTCTCACCAGAAGTAGCAGACTCCATAATTGCGCTTTCGAAAAGTTTTAACATCGACGCACAGATTGTTGGTCGGGTGGAAGCTGCAACAACAAAAAAATTAACCATTCAATCGCCTTTTGGCACATTTGAATATGCCTGAACGAGGAACTTTGCCCTCCCAAAAATTGCATTATGAGTGATTTATTACCCAAGCTTGAAGCCATACATATACGATTTGTTGAAGTCGGTAAGATGATTGTCGATCCGGAAATCATTTCGAATATGGATCGGTACGTCAAACTCAATAAAGAATACAAGGATCTTGAAGAAATTGACCGTTATTACATCAATTACAAGAACTTGTTGGGTAACTTGAAAAGTTCGAAGGAGATGTTGGAGACAGAAACAGATCCTGAAATGCGCGAGATGGCCAAGATGGAGATTGAGGAATTGGAAACAAGACGTCCAGAAATGGAAGAAGAGATAAAGCTTCTACTCATTCCGAAAGATCCGGAGGACGATAAAAATGCCATTATTGAATTGCGCGCGGGCACAGGAGGAGATGAAGCCTGTATTTTTGTCGAGGATTGCTTCCGCATGTACACGATGTTTTTCAAGGAAATGGGCTGGCAATACGATATCTTAAACTCATCCGAAGGATCGGTTAAAGGCTACAAAGAAATTTCAATGGAAATTGCAGGTGCTGGAATTTATGGGATGCTCAAATTCGAATCTGGCGTTCACCGGGTTCAGCGCGTTCCTGAAACAGAATCTCAAGGTCGCGTGCACACCTCGGCAATAACGGTGGCCGTTCTACCTGAAGCCGAAGAAGTCGACTTTGAACTGGACATGAATGATGTGCGTAAAGACACGTTTCGTGCTTCTGGAGCCGGTGGTCAGCACATTAACAAAACGGAATCTGCCATTCGCTTAACACACATCCCTACTGGGGTAGTAGTCGAATGTCAAGATGGTCGATCTCAGCACAAAAACCTTGAAAAAGCGATATCGGTTTTACGTTCACGTCTTTACCAAATGGAATTGGATCGTGTACACAACGAACGAGCAGCTCAGCGAAAAACGTTGGTATCAACCGGAGATCGTTCAGCGAAAATAAGGACCTATAATTATCCGCAAGGGCGCATTACTGATCACCGCATCAACAAAACTATCTACAACCTCAATGCTTTTATGAACGGAGACATCAAAGACATGATCGATTCATTAAAAGTTGCAGAAAATGCTGAAAAACTAAAAGGTCAAGACGTATGACACGCCAAGAACTCATTGAACAGATTCGACACAAACAATCGTTTTTATGTGTTGGATTGGATACCGATCTAGCGAAAATTCCTCCCCACCTATTGGATGAAGAAGATCCGATTTTTGCATTTAACAAAGCCATTATCGATGCAACCGCGCATCTCGCAGTGGCCTATAAACCAAACTTAGCCTTTTACGAATGTCACGGTGCTAAAGGATGGGAATCGCTTCAAAAAACATTGGATTACATACCGAACGATTGCTTTACCATTGCCGATGCCAAACGAGGCGATATTGGAAATACGTCTACCTACTATGCGCAAACATTTTTTGAAACATTAGGCTGTGATTCGGTCACAGTGGCTCCGTATATGGGAGAGGATAGTGTAAAACCGTTTTTAGCCTTTCAAAACAAATGGGTTATTTTATTAGCCTTGACATCTAATAAAGGTGCCTTAGATTTTCAGCTCATCAAGGATAACAACGGTACGGAATTGTACAAACATGTGCTGAAGAAAGCTTGCGAATGGGGAACACCTGAAAACTTAATGTTTGTCGTTGGAGCAACACGCGCAGAACAAATTGGTGAAGTCCGAAAATACGTTCCAGAACATTTCTTTTTAGTGCCAGGAGTGGGTGCACAAGGAGGCGAACTAGCAGACGTAGTTCAGTATGGCTGGAATAGAGATTGCGGTCTTTTGGTGAATTCTTCACGCGGAATTTTATATGCATCGAATGGGATTGACTTTGCTGAAAAAGCAGCTGAGGAAGCCAAGAAACTGCAACAGGAAATGGCCGAATTACTCAGCCAAAAAGGGTTCATTTAACTTTCCTTATTCCTGATTATTAACACGTTCACTCATTGAATTGTTAGTAATTTATTGCCTATCAGTTGAGGGAATTTTAAAAAATAGGTAACTTGACGGTACGATTTGAAGCCTATGAACAAGATTCGAATTTTTCAACGCGTCATGATGGTGCTACTAACTGGGGTGAATGCATTTGTGTTTATGTCCATGAAAGGAATTCCCATTAAATACACTATGCTTTATACCTTGCTTTCAATTGCTTTGGTAACATTTCTCATTTTTCTTTTTACGCGGTTATTTCAAATCACTCAAAAGAAATCCAATACAACAGACTAAAAATTGAATTGAATCGCTAATTTCAATCCACAAATTCGTGGATTATGCGCATTATTAGTTCTATTTTACTAGTTATCTTTTCGATCACTTTTGGTTACACACAGGAATTACTAACCCCTGAAATTTTATGGAAATTAAATCGCGTTTCGGGCGGCACACTTTCCCCTAATGGTGAATACTTGATGTTCAATTTACGGTCATTCAATCTCGCCGAAAATACCGGAAATACTGATCTGTATGTGGTAGAACTCAAAAGCGGACAGGTAATCCAATTGACATCAACCCCGTTTTCAGAAATGGAAGCACAATGGTCAACTGATGGAAATGTGTGGTTTCTAAGTACCGAAAAAGATGGAATGAACCTATGGAAAATCAATCCACAAACCAAGGAAAAAGTCCAATGTTCTACGTTTAAAGACAGGGAAATAGAAGGGTTCAAACTTTCCCCGGCAGGAGATAATGTCGTCTGTATTGAGGCCGTTAAATTGAAAAAAGACATCCACGATATTCACCCGGATATGCCGAAAGCAACCGCACGCATTGAAGATGATTTGATGTATCGGCACTGGGACCATTACGATGATTACCACAGGCGACATTTGATGTTGTATGCTTTGATTAATGGTCAATCGGTGGCAAAAGAAGGTAAAGATGTATTAGAAGGAGAACCTTTTGACGGTATTTTACCACCACATGGTGGAACGGAAAACATTACTTTTAGTAATGACGGAAATCAATTCATTTACGCTTCAAAAAAACTGGCAGGAAAAGCATTTGCACAGAGCACGAACAGTGAACTCTATCAGTACAGTATTGTAAGTGGTGAAACCCTAAATTTAACAAATGGGTACCTCGGTTACGATACCTATCCACGTTATTCAACAACCGGCGATTTAGCCTGGTTGAGCATGGCTCGAGATGGTTTCGAGTCTGATAAAAACGACATTATTCTTCGTGATGCAAAAGGAAACGATCGAAACCTCACAAAAAACATCGACTTATCTGTGACAGACTTTGAATGGCATCCGAATGGTAAATTCATTTATTTCCTAGCAGCTATAAACGGAACCGTTCAACTTTTTGAATTGGACATCCTCAAAAAAACACACCGTCAACTGACCTCAACACAAACCGATTTTGTAAGTCTTTCCGTTGGTAAGAATAACCTATACGCTGGTCGACAATCTATGGTAGATCCCGTCGATCTTTTTGCTGTCGAACCAAAAACCGGAATTGCAAAACAACTCACGAACGTAAACAAGGATATTCTCGCGAATATGAAATTACCCAAAGTCGAGCCGAAGTGGGTTACGACATCCGATGCAAAAAAGATGCTTGTTTGGATGGTTTATCCGCCTGATTTTAACCCAAGTAAAAAATATCCCGCACTTCTTTATTGTCAGGGCGGTCCGCAAAGTCCAGTCAGTCAATTCTTTTCGTACCGGTGGAATTTAGCCTTAATGGCTTCAAATGGTTATGTCGTTGTCGCTCCAAACCGAAGAGGATTACCTGGATTTGGTCAAGAATGGAACGATGTGATTTCCAAGGATTGGGGAGGACAAGCCATGTCCGATTACCTCACTGCCATAGATAGTGCTGCTGCTTTACCTTTTATAGATAAAAATCGCCTTGGAGCTGTTGGGGCGTCATACGGGGGCTATTCTGTTTATATGTTGGCAGGAATTCATCAAAATCGATTTAAGACATTTGTCTCGCATTGTGGATTATTCAATTTGGAGAGTTGGTATGGTACGACAGAAGAACTCTTTTTTGCAAATTGGGATCATGGCGGACCATATTGGCTGTCTGAAAACAAAGAAAATTATACAAAAAACAGTCCGCATAATTATGTGAACAATTGGAATACACCAATTTTAGTCATTCATGGTGGTTTGGATTTTCGAGTTCCTGAAAGCGAGGGAATGCAAGCGTTTCAGGCAGCACAATTAAAAGGATTGAAAAGCAAATACTTAAATTTTCCGACAGAAGGACATTGGGTTACACGGCCTCAGAATTCAATTGTTTGGCAACGGGAATTTTTCAAATGGCTTTCAGAGGACCTGAAGCCCTAATAAATTTGACTGTTCTCATTGAATTCATTATCTTCGTTGGCTTGTTTTTAATCGTATTCGGCTAATGTGGCATAAAATCGCAAATTTCATCCTCAAAAACCGGTTCTTCGTTCTTGGTGTCTTTACACTTCTTACGGTTTACCTGGGGTATTATGCCGGTACGAAATTAAAAATGGAGAACAAATATGGTATTCTACTCCCTAAAGAATCTCCAACCACTCAGAATTATAAGTTTTTCAAAGAACATTTCGGCGAAGATGGTGGAACATTTGTGATTGCTCTAAAAACAGATTCGCTCTACACCGAGAAAAATTTATTGAAGTGGAAAGAACTTGGTGATTCTATTTTGCGAATGGATGGCGTAGAATCAGTCATATCCGAATTAACGCTTTTCACAATTAAAAACAACAAGACTCAAAACCTTTTTGAAATTGAACGTATTTTTTCCGATGTAAAATTCAAGGAGAAATCAGTTAATTCGATTAAAAAGGAAATACGTCAAAATCCACTTTACGAACAAGTACTATACAACGATTCTTCAAAGGTTTCATTAATGATGATCGTTATTGATGAGCGGTACTTGAATGACATGAAGAAATCGAAGGTCGTTTTAGAGATTCAGGACCTCGTTCATAAACAATGTGATAAAATCGGTGAAGTTCACTTTGCTGGACTCCCCTATTTACGTGTAATTCTCGCAAAACGTATTCAATCCGAAATGTACATCTTCATTGCCTTATCCATGCTGGTAAGTTCGTTGTTGATGTATTTCTTTTTCCGATCGTTTAGAGCTGTGCTAATTTGTATGACGGTTGTTGGTATCTCTGTAGTTCAAGCAATGGGTACTATTGCACTTATAGGGTACAATGTTACGGTAATGATGGCACTCATACCTCCATTAATGATTGTAATTGGTATACCGAACTGCATATACCTTTACAACAAGTACCATCAGGAACTAGCAAGTCACGGCAACAGGATGAAAGCGTTAACTCGTGTTGTTAGCAAAACGGGGATTGCCATGTTCCTCACCAATGTCACAACAGCTTTAGGTTTCTTTACTTTCTTGTTTACGAACAGTGAAAAGTTCTTTGAATTTGGATTAATCTCGACACTCAACATCATGTTGTGTTATGTAGTTTCATTGTGTCTTGTTCCAATATTTGCTTCATTCCTTGGGACAACACCAGAGCGCCATTTAAAACATTTGGATCGTAAAATGGCTGTTGGGCTCTTAAACTGGCTAGTTAAAATTACATTAAGCAATAGGCGTTGGGTTTATTTCATCACCATCGTATTAACGACTATAGCTGCCATCGGGATGTTCAAAATTAAAGTTACAGGTAACATTACGGGAGATATTCCTAATGATGACCCTATTTTAAAGGACATCAGATTTATGGAATCTAATTTTGGCGGTGCAGTTCCTTTTGAAGTACTCATTGATTACAAAGAAAAAGGTCGTCTATTTGGCAAGAATACGTTGCAAAAGGTAGAAGCCGTGCAAGAATCATTAGCAGAAGACAATGACTTTGCGAAAAGTTTATCTATTGTTGACTTTGTGAAAGTCATTAACATGGCTTACTATAACAATGACTCGAATTACTACAAGATATTTTCCAAACGTGACCGTGCGAGGTTGCATAAATACATGGAGAACTTTAACATGAGTAACAATAACTCAGCGTTTTCTTTGAAAGAGCTTGTTGATACCAATCAGTTTATCTTAAGAATTCGAACACAAATGAAGGACGTCGGGTCCTATCAGGTTTCCGATAAGGTAGCGCGGGTTAAACGTACAATTGATTCGATTATGAATCCTGATAAAAAGGAAATAGAACGATTGTATTCTCAATTAGAAAAGGGGAAAAAAGCATACATTGACTCGTTGATATTTACCTACCCAAATATTTACAATACGTTGACAGGTATTTTGTCAAATGGAGATGAATCGCTTCAGTATCAATTCGATGCCAATCCTGAGCTGATTAAAAAATGGACATCAACACCTAAATTCAATGCCCAATTGCGCCGAGCAATCGACAAAGAGTATTATGATGTAACGCTTACGGGTACTTCTGTGGTTGTTTCAGAAGGTACACAGTACCTCGTTACCAATTTGCTGTCAAGTATTGTTTTTGCTGTAATATCGATTGCTGCATTAATGAGCCTCTTATTTGCTTCATTCCGAATGGTAATTGTTTCGATGATTCCAAACCTGATCCCAATGATTATAACTGCTGGAATAATGGGTTGGTTCAACATACCATTAAAGCCATCTACGTTGCTTATTTTCTCGATCGCTTTAGGAATTACAGTCGATAATACTATTCACTTTCTTGCGCGTTATCGACAAGAACTCAAAACGAATAAATGGGATTTAAAAGAATGCGTAACCATCTCTATTCAAGAAACTGGTTTAAGTATAATCTACACCTCAGTAATTCTCTTCTTCGGTTTCATTGTATTCGTCTTTTCTGACTTTGGAGGTACGCAAGCACTTGGCTACTTATCCGCAATTACTTATTTTGTTGCGTTATTTACCAATCTAGTTTTGTTGCCTTGTTTACTTCTTTCACTTGAGCGTAGGTTAACCTCAAAGTCTTTTGAAGAACCGATGTTTGAATTATACGATGAAGAATTAGATTTTGATATTTTCCAATTAGAGGTTAAACAAGAAGATCCAAAAGATTCTAAAGACCAACCCAACGTATGAAAGGGATAATTTTAGCTGGTGGCTCAGGTACACGATTACATCCACTTACATTGGCAGTTTCAAAACAATTGATGCCGATTTACGACAAGCCGATGATCTATTA